>WGFS01000168.1 GCA_015492115.1 Aquificaceae bacterium | reverse complement strand
TATAGGAAGTGGTCAGATAAAGCATACCTATCTTCTTGTGGTCTGTGGTGAATAACCACTCCCTCAGGCTTGCGCCGAAGTAAGGAACAGATATGGCCTCTCTCATCTCACAACCTCCTTATAGATTCCCCTTTATTTGAGAGGACTTGTTAGCAAGATTTGACCCGCCCTTTAGCCAGAGGGCAAACTGTTCTGGAGGAACCACCTTGAGCTTTGCGAACATGTGAGAGTGTCCGGTTCCGCAGTACTCCCTGCAGAAGACCCAGTACTCTCCCGGCTTGTTTATCTGGAACCAGAGGTGGGTTATCCTTCCAGGAACCGCATCCTCGGTTATCCTCGCAGGCTTAACGTAAAAGGAGTGTATGACGTCAAGAGAAGTGAGAAGCGCCTTCACAGGCTTTCCCGCAGGAACCACTATCTTCTGATCTTCCGGGACATCGTAGCTGGTGGGGTTATAGGATGTAACAACGGTCTTTATCGTATTCCCTTTATCGTCAAGATACTCAACCTGCCAGCCCCACATGAAGCCCGTAACCTTGATGGTCATAGCATCGGGGGGAGCGGTTCTCTGCTTTTTAAAGATCGCAAAAGAGTAGGTCGCGAGGACGAGGACTATTATGGTAGGGACTATAGTCCAGAGGGCTTCAAGTCCCCAGTGCCCATGTTTCTCATGGTCTCCTATCTCCCTCTCTCCAGGCTTGAATCTGTACTTCATAATGAAGTACAGACCTGGAATTGCAACCACCAGGTAGATCACGACCGCGACCACCAGCCATACGGTGACCGCTTCGCCCCACCACTTTGCCGGGTAAGCGAGCACCTGCTCCATTATTGCACCTCCCTTTTAACTAACTTACTTGAAACGAAAGCGAGCAGAACCACAGTACCTAAAGCTGCAAAACCAATACCGCCGAATATGATCGTTGGATTCACCACAAAAGTGCTCCTGGAGGGGTCGTAGGTATAGCAGACGAGTAATGCAAGATCCACGACAGAACTCGGGGTTATCTTTCCGCCCTGTGCCTCGGCGAGGGCTATTCTCACATCTCTTTCCTTGGGGTTTATGCCGAAGAGGTATCTCGTTATCCTACCGTCAGGAGCGAGGAAGATGTAAACGTTCGTGTGAACGAAGGTCTTATCCCTCTCAGAGAAGAAAAACCTGAACCCAACGCTGTTCGTGAGCGTTTCTATATCTTTCTTTGGTATCAGCCCGAATATCCACTGGGCGGTGAAGGGTCCGTGAAGCTCCTTGAACTTCTTGAGGGTCTTCAGGGTGTCCCTCTTGTCAAAGGATAGAACGAGAACGTTGAAATCTCTGTTGAGCAGACTATCGGAGCTCTTTATGAGCTTGTTCAGGTTATCTATCCTGATGGGGCAGGAACCCTGACAGGTGTAGTAGGAGAGAACCAGTATGGTCGGCTTGCTTGAGATCAGGTCGTAAAGCTTTACCTTCTTTCCACTCTCCAGGATCACCTCCGTGTTGGCTATGTAATTACCGAGGTACTTTTTAGTATCTATCTTGAGCAGAGAGGGGTCAAAGAAGTCTTTCTTTAGAACGTCCGAAGTTCCCATCACGCTGGCTATGGACAGACTCACCATAGCAATAAGCGTGAGAAAAGCTCTCCCGATCATATCGCTGCAGACCCCACCAGGTATGCGGTTCCTGCGACCAGCATCCACATGACGTCAACGAAGTGCCAGTAGGTGGAAACTGCTTTCATCATGGTAGGTTTCTCTTTGTTCATTCTACCCGTCGCTAAAAGCCACATGGCGTATATCTGGGATATCAGACCCACCAGAACGTGGGAGGTGTGAAGACCTGTGAGTGCGTAAAATCCTGTCCCGTAAGCGCTGGCGCTCAGGGTAAAACCTTCATGCCAGAGGTGCACCCATTCCCTCATGTGGAGAACCACAAACAGACCACCCAGTATAAAGGTCAGGAAGGTCCAGGTAAGAGCCTTCCCGTTATCTCCCTCTTCTTCAAGGGCAAGCTCCGCTTTAAAGATCGTGAAGCTTGATGCCCAGAGGATAAGGGTCAGGAGACCTGCCATACCCAGGTTGATACCTTCCGGAACCCACTTGTCCCACTCGTTCGCGTGGGCTGTCCTGGCAGTCCAGAAAAAGGCAAAGAGCGTCCCAAAGATGACGATCTCAGACAGTATAAAGGTGAGGATACCGAGCCAGCCAAATCCCTCGTCCCTGTCCACCTGGAAGTGCTCGTTAGCCCAGCCTGCAACTCCGATAAGTATGAGGACGAGTCCAACAGCTCCGGTTACAAGACCGGGCATCTGCCAGCCGTAATGGAAGAACATGGTAAAACCTATGGGTATCAGCAGAGCTCCTATCCCGATCGGGAAGGGCCAGACGCTAACCTCATGGTGCGGGTGATGAATAGCTCCCTGTGCCATCTTAGTCCCTCCTTAGCGTAAACATGTCCTAACTACGATGACCTGAATCAGCTGAGATATATCATATAGCAGTGCGCTGTACGGTGCAAGGTTTTTAATATAAAAAAGGACTTTGGTGTCATTTATTTAAAATAGTGTCAGACAAAGACTTGAGCGATATGTTAGTTAGTATGTATTAACGAATTCAGAGAGGGCTTTACCAAAGTCATTGTTATATCTGACATATTTATACACAGATCGCTTAAATTTTCAACGAGGAATTAGCATTTATAAAAGTGTTTGCATTGTCGCATGCGACTATCTATAATAGAGTTAGCACTTACTAAGTAAGGTAGGAGGTGGAAAACATGCAAAAGCATGTGGTCATAATAGGTGGTGGAGTCGGAGGCATAGCGACAGCTTACAACCTCCGCAAATTAGACAAGAACCTGAAGATAACCATAGTTTCAAACAAACCTTACTTTGGCTTTACACCTGCTTTTCCTCACTTGGCTCTGGGATGGAGAAAGTTTGAGGATATAACCGTGCCCCTCGCCCCATTGCTCCCCAAGTTCAATATAGATTTTATAAACGAATCCGCGGAGTCCATAGACCCGGAGAACAACAAGCTGAAGCTCAAGTCAGGTACGGAGGTGGAGTACGACTATCTTGTGATAGCGACGGGTCCAAAGCTCGTCTTCGGTGCGGAGGGGCAGGAAGAGAACTCCTCTTCGGTGTGTACCGCAGAGCACGCCATAGAAACCCAGAAGAAGCTGGAGGAGTTCTACAGAAACCCAGGACCTGTGGTTATAGGAGCCATACCGGGTGTCAGCTGTTTTGGTCCAGCCTATGAGTTCGCCTTCATGCTCAATTACGAACTCGTGAAGAGGAACATAAGACACAAGGTTCCCATAACCTACATAACCTCCGAGCCCTACATAGGGCACCTTGGTCTCGGAGGTGTTGGACCCTCAAGGAGGATGATGGAGGATCTCTTTGCGGAGAAGGACATAAAGTACGTAACCAACGTGAAGGTTACTAAGATAGAGAAAGACAAGGTGGTCTATGAGGATCTTGATGGAAACACTTACGAGGAGCCCGCAAGCTTTACCATGTTCATGCCGAGGTTCCAGGGTCCGGATGTAGTCGCCTCCGCAGGAGACAAGGTAGCAAACCCCATGAACAAGATGGTCATAGTCAACAGGTGTTTCCAGAACCCCACCTACAAGAACATATACGGGGTGGGCGTTGTTACCGCCATACCTCCCGTTGAGAAGACTCCGGTACCGACCGGTGCCCCCAAGACAGGACAGATGATAGAGGGAATGGCGATGGCTGTCGCCCTGAACATAGTGAACGACATCCACAACTCCCCGGACAGATACGCCCCCACGTTGGCAGCTATATGTATAGCTGACATGGGTAAGGAGGCTGCAGGTTTTGTAGCCAACCCGGTTATCCCTCCCAGGGCATGGGTCAAGACCAAGAAGGCGGGATGGGTTCACTACCTGAAAACAGCCTTTGAGAAGTACTTCCTGTGGAAGGTTAAGAGAGGTGATATAGCCCCATGGTTTGAGGAGAAAGCCCTTGAGCTCTTCCTTCACATAAAACCTGTTGAGCCCTGCAAAGAGTGCGAAGGCACGCCGGGTTCAAGATGCTGAACTTTGATATACTTTGGAGCCTGACATGCTCAGTACCAGAGAGAAGATCATAAAAGTCGGTGCCCAGATAATAGCCCATGAAGGGCTGAGAATGTTCACAGCGAAGAAGATAGGAGAGAAGCTCGGAATATCCGACGCTGCGATATTCAAACACTTTCCCACCATGGACAGCATAGCTGAGGAGATAATATCCCGCTATACAACCGAGTGTCTGAGGAGAACTGACGAGGCCATAAGACAGGGCAGAAATGCGGTTGAGAAGCTGGAGCTTATTCTTGAAGGACACATAGACTACCTTGAGGAGACACGGGGCGTGAGCCCCGTCCTCTGCTTTGAATTCTCAAGGAGCAACAGAAGGAAGCTGAAGAAGATGATCTTTGACTTCCTGAACACGTATGCCAAGAAGGTCGGCGGTGTCATAGAGGAGGGCATACAGGAGGGTACCATAAGGGGCGACATAGACATAGAGGAGGTGAGTTTCTCCTTCATAGGGCTTATGCAGGCTAAGGTGTTCCAGTGGTTCATAAGGGGAAGAAAGGGAAAAATAGTAAAGGACAGGAAGTCGCTTAAGAAGATGATCCTTGAAGGTCTTGTCAACCGCCAACCCTGAACATCTCCACTCTCTTTCCCCTGTCCTTTCTGAGCTCAAACCTCAGCTCTGAGTATCTGTCTTCACGCTCAGTCCATATATCTTTTATGTAACTTAAAAGCTCTTCGTCGGTAGCCCCAGACCTGAGGAGCTCCTTAACATCAAAGCCATCGTTTGCAAAGAGGCAGGTGAATAGCTTTCCGTCAGCGGAGAGTCTCAACCTTGAACAGCCTCTGCAGAAGGGCTGTGTGACGGACGCTATTATCCCGAACTCCTGCCCGGTATCTCTGAACCTGAACCTGAGGGCTGTCTCGGAACTGTCCTTCCTCTCAAGTTCTTCAAAGGAATACCTCTTGGCAAGAGTAGACAGTATCTCCCGGGCAGGGACGACCTTATCCAAGTTCCAGCCGTTCAAGGTTCCGACGTCCATGAACTCAATAAAACGGAGAATGAGGTCGTTCTCCCTGCAGAACTCTGCTATATCCAGTATCTCATCGTCGTTTGCCCCCCTCACAACAACCGTGTTTATCTTAAGAGGCTCAAGCCCCATGCTCTTAGCGGACTTTATGCCTCTGATAACCTTCTCCAGACTGAGGTTTCTGCCAACCATCCGTTTGAATCTATCGGGTTTAAGCGTGATAAGACTTACCGTCAATCTGTTGAGTCCTGCGGTCTTCAGAAGTTCTACCTTCTCTTCAAGTCTGTATCCGTTCGTGGTAAGCGCTATATCCCTCAACCCATCCACAGGGGCAAGCATACCTATGAGGTTCTCTATATGAGCCCTCATGAGGGGTTCCCCCCCGGTTATCCTTGCCTTTCTCACCCCAAGTGGTGTCAGTACCCTTACTACTCTGGCTATCTCCTCGTAAGTCAGGAGATCCTTCCTATGGAGGAAGGTTACCTCTCCATCAGCGGGCATACAGAAGAAGCACCTGAAGTTGCACCTGTCCGTAACTGATATCCTTATGTCTTTCAATTCCCTTCCGAGCCTGTCCCTCAGCATCTAAGCCCCCAGAACCCACTCACCCTTTCCGGAGCTGAAGACCTCTTTCTTCCAGATAGGTGCCCTCTTCTTAGTTTCGTCAACCGCATACCTGCAGGCTTTAAAGGTCTCGTCCCTGTGACCTCCAAATACCACAACCAGAAAAGACTGGTCTCCAACCGGAACGATACCGAGCCTGTGGTGTATAAACACCTCCTCAACACCGAACTTTTCTATGGCTTCCTCCCTTATCCTCTTCATCTCCTTGAGCGCCATCTCGGGATAGGCTTCGTAGTGAAGCTCTTTCACATCCCCATCCTCAGGTGCGCTCCGTGGAATACCTATGAACACAGCGGAAGCTCCACAGTTGGGAGGAACTCTGTAATCGGAGAGTATGCTCTCAACTCCAAACCACTCATATCCTATGTAGACCCTGGGTACCATGACAAGCCTCCTTATATGACACGCATGTCATATATTAATTCTAAAATTAACCACTCCTTTGACAAGACTTTTCTTTTGTATAATTTCAATCACAAGAAGGAGGGGAAAGTTGGAAGTTCAGACGAGAACCAGAGAGATCCGCCTTATAGACGTTATCCAGAGGGCGGTTCAGCAGGATGCAAGTGACATACACATAACCTCCGGCGCAAGACCAGCCATCAGGGTTGACGGAAAGATAACCTTTCTCAACGAGTTTCCAGTGATGACCCCAGAGGTCACGCAGAAGTTAGCATACTCCGTTATGTCCGAGAGGCACAGGAAAACCCTTGAAGAGAGGGGACAGGTTGATTTCTCCTTCGGCGTCAAGGACCTTGGGAGGTTCAGAG
>WGFS01000167.1 GCA_015492115.1 Aquificaceae bacterium | reverse complement strand
ATCGTGATGCAGATATTCGGGCTCCAGGAGACCGACGAGTTCCTTGAACTCCTGATGAGCGCCTGCAAGAGATCAAAGGTCAAGGGGTGCTGACTTGAGCCTGAGGAGGAGGGTGGAGAGGCTCAAGCTACTCCTTATGGACGTTGACGGTGTTCTGACCGATGGACGGCTCTTCTACACCGAAGGAGGGGAGAAGGTAAAGGTCTTTAACGTCCACGACGGTCTGGGCATAAAACTGCTCCAGAGGGCGGGAATAAAGACGGGTGTTATATCGGGAAGGGAGTCAGAAGCTCTGAAGAACAGGCTCTCCGAGCTGGGGATAGAGGAGGTCTTTATGGGCAGGACTGAAAAGAACAGCGTCCTTGAAGATATAGCCCGTCGGCATGGACTTTCCATGGAGGAGATCGGCTTCGTGGGAGATGACCTGGTTGACATTCCGGTTCTGAAAAGGGTGGGCTTCCCTGTAGTGGTTAGAAATGCTCCCCCTCCTCTCAAGGAGTACGCTGTCTACGTTACCTCCAGTGAAGGGGGCAAGGGTGCTGTCAGAGAGGTCTGCGACCTCATACTGAGGCTCAGGGGTAGAGAAGAGCTTGTGAAAAAATATATAGGATGAGGTTTCTGCTCCTTCACCTGCTTTTCGTGCTTCTGTCTCTGGCGTCTCTGGCTTACATATCAGAGCTTGAAAAGGAGTCCAGGGTTTACGTCAAGGAGAAGAGCATAGCGAGGGACATAGGTATAAAAGTCTTCGGTGAGGACGGCGAGGAGTGGAAGGTTCGCGGAAGGGAGCTCGTGTCCTTTGGAAGAGAGCTGACCCTGATAGACGTGCTCCTTGAGTCCGCGAGCGGTTACGAGGTAAAGGCTAACACCATAACCTTCAGGAGGGATAAGAATATAGGCTTTCTGAAGGGGAATGTTGAGATAAGGGGTAATGCTTTCTTCGTGAAGACGGAGAAGGCTGTGATTGACTTTAAGAGGAATGTCCTCTACGGCAACGAAAGGGTCATGGTCTGGAAGGACAGGAACTTCATAGAGGGTAAGGGTTTCAAGGCTTATCTGAAACCCCTGAGGGTTATAATAGGCGGTGTGAGGACGAAGCATGAGATTTAATCTTTTCCTGCTTCTGACATTCCTTCCCTTCTTTTTATCGTGGGCTCAGCCCATAACGGGAGAGGCTAAGAAGCTTGAGTTCAAGAAGGACAGGATAGTCTACACGGGCAACGTCAAGCTTACGAGGGGGGAGTCCGTACTCAAGGCTGATAAGGTTGTGATATTCCTCAACGAGGAGGGAAAGCCCGTAAAGATGGTGGCGACGGGAAACGTTAGATACTACGAGCCGAAGAGAAAGGCTTTCTCAAGCTACGCTGAGTACGACCTGAAGAGGGATCTAATAGTCCTGAAAGGTAAGGCTAAGGTTGAGGAGGAGCAAAATCTTCTGGAGGCGGACGAGATAGTGTATGATAGAAAAAACGGCACCCTCAAAGCAAAGGGTGATAAGAGTAAGGTCAGAACGATATACATTGAGGAGGAAAAGGAATGAAAAAATCGGACATAACGAAGGAGATAGCAAGGAGAAGGGGCCTCTCCCAGAGGAAGGCACGTCTTATAGTTGACCAGGTCTTCCAGGCTATGGCGGAGGCGCTGACAAGGGGGGAGAAGGTTGAGATAAGGGGGCTTGGAACCTTCAAGATAAAGAAGAAGCCCTCCAGATTTGTGAAAGACCCACGGACGGGGGTTGAGATATTTGTGAAGGAGAGGTTCGTTCCAACCTTTAAGATGGGAAAACTCATAAAGAACCACCTGAATTCAAAGGGATAGATGCGATATGACGTCCTAGTTGTGGGTTCAGGTCCCGCTGGTGGGACCACAGCCTACACCCTTGCTAAGGAAGGTGCGAAGGTTTTAATACTTGACATAAAGAGAGCTCCGGGAGTTCCCGTCCAGTGTGCGGAGTTCGTCCCGGTTCAGCTGAAGCACAGTTTCCCCGAGTTCTTTCCTCCGGAGGTTATCGCTCAGGATGTAAAGGATATGGTTCACTTCACCCCCTGGGGCGAGGTCGTGAGCATGAACTCCGAGGGATACGTCCTCCACAGGGACAGGTTTGACAGGAGGATAGTTGAGCTTGCTGTCAGGGAGGGGGCTGAACTGAGGCTCAGAACCCGTTTCCTCGGCTTTGAGGATGGAAGGGTTTGGCTTGAGCACATAGACAGGAGGGAGAGGTATCCGGTGGAGGCTGGACTGGTCGTTGGTGCTGACGGACCCCACTCAAGGACCGCACGACTTACGGGTGAGCACACAAGGAACTTCCTGACAACAGCCCAGTTCACACTACCCTTGAGGGAGAAACTCTCAGACCTACTCATCTACTTTCGCGACTACATACCGGGAGGTTACGGCTGGGTCTTCCCGAAGGGAGAGCTCGCCAACGTGGGTGTCGGAATTGACCCTGAGTATCCAATAAACGTTATGGACAGCCTCAGGAGGTTTGTCTCGGAGCTTGTGTCTGAGGGTCTGGTTGAGAGTAAGATTGTGGGCAGAACTGGAGGGTGGATACCTGCTGAGGGTGTTAAGAGACCGCTTCGCGGTAAGGTGATTCTTGTGGGGGACGCGGGAGGGTTCTGCCATCCCATAACGGGGGGCGGTATAGCGAACGCTGTCTATACGGGGTCCATGGCCGGGGAGTCCATACTTGAGGGTAGTCTGGAGGACTATGAAGAAGAGGCTATGGAGGTTTTTGGAAGCTCACTCAATAGGGCAGCTGAGAAACGTATAAAATATATGAAATCCTGGGACAACCTCAGGTTTATAATCCCCAGAACGTGGATAGCCTTTGAGGAATACTGGAAGGAGGAATAGGAATGATAGACATCGCCTTTGCACAGGGACATGGACAGCCAAATCCAACGGGAGCGGTTCTCTTTCAGGTGCTCTTCCTGGTTGGAATATTTGCAGTGTTCTACTTCCTCATAATCAGGCCTCAGAAGAAGGAGAGGGAGAGACACAGAAGGCTCATAGAGAGCCTCAAGAAGGGTGACAAGGTTGTTACCTCCTCGGGTATATGGGGTACGGTGGTTGAGATAGGTGACAGAACTGTAACCCTCAGGGTTGATGCCAACACGAGGATAACCTTCTCCAAGGAGGCTATCATAGGATTTCAACCTGAGTACGAGAAGAAGGAAGAGTCATAGGTTCAGTCTCCTGCTGAGCCTCAGCGCCTCCCTGTCTATGTCCTTGTACTCCCCCGCCTTTCTGAAGTCCTCTATGTAGAACTTCCCCTTCTCGTAAGCGACAAAGCCCTTCCCCTCACCCGAGAGAAGGACCTCAACCGCCACCTCCCCGAACTTCATGCCCATTATCCTGTCGGTGTGGGTCGGTATCCCTCCCCTCTGGAGATGTCCAAGAACGGTCGCCCTTATCTCTCCGTACCTCTCTCCTATCCTATCTAAGAGGAACTCCCTCAGCTCCTCTGCCTTTCCGTATCCTTCAGCCATAACTATTATGAAGTGGAGTTTTCCCAGTTCCTTGGCGCTTCTTATCTCCTCGGGTATCTCTTCCCTTGGGAAATCCTCCTCAGGCACGAGTATAAGCTCAGCTCCCGTCGCCAGACCCGCCTCAACCGCTATGAAGCCCCTCTTCCTCCCCATCACCTCAACGAGAAATATCCTCTCGTGGGAGCTCGCTGTGTCCCTTATCTTGTCTATAGCATCAACCGCATTCCTGAGGGCTGTGTCGTACCCTATGCAGTACTCGGTACCACCCACATCGTTGTCTATAGTGCAGGGGATACCTATAACGGGAAGTCCCGTCTCCTCCGCTATAAGCTCAGCCCCCTTAAAGGTTCCCTCCCCGCCCAGAACGATCAGGGCGTCTATCTTCTTTATCTTAAGGTTCTCGTAAGACCTCTCTCTGTACTCAAGCTCCCTGAACCTTTCCTCCCTACTGCTGAGCAGTATAGTCCCACCCCTATCAAGTATTCCCCCCACGTCCCTGCTCCTGAGCTCAACGAAGTCTCCCTCTATCAGTCCCCTGAAGCCCCTCCTTATCCCAACGACCTCGTGACCGAGGGAGCTCGCACACCTTACCACAGACCTTATGACCGGGTTCATCCCCGGTGCGTCTCCCCCAGAACAGAGTATTCCAATTCTCATTACCTTAGAATTTTAAACCATGCACAACTACATGCTCAGGCTCGCCTTTGTCGGGACGAACTACTCAGGCTGGCAGATACAACCGGAGGTGCCCACGGTTCAGGGCGTCCTGAAGGATGCTCTTGAGAAGATAACGAACGAGAGTATAAAGCTGACGGGATGTTGCAGGACGGACGCGGGGGTACACGCAGAGGACTATATCGCTAACTTCAGGAGTGCCAAGGAGATGGAGTGTGATAGCCTCCTGAAGGCTCTGAACTCCTTACTTCCCAGAGATATAGGTGTTTACGAGGTAAAGCTGGTAGATGAGAACTTCAACTCGCGCTACTCCGTTAAGGGTAAGACCTACCTCTACAGGATCTGGAACTCCTTTGCAAGAAACCCCTTCCTCTATCCCTTCTCCTGGAACATTCCCTACAGCCTTGACCTCTCCGCCCTTTCCGACGCCATGGATATGGTTTCTGGAAGGCACGACTTTAAAGGATTTGCAAAGCTTGAGGGAGAGAAGGAGACGGAGATAGATCTCTCAACGGAGCTGAGTATTAAGGGAGAACTAATAGAACTCCGGTTTACCGCCTCCCACTTCCTGCGGTACATGGTCAGGAGACTCGTGGGGGCTATCATAAAAAGGGCGGAGGGGAAGGTCAGCACGGGGGAGCTGTACGAATACCTTCGGGGCAAGCACTGCCCCCACACCGCTCCTGCTAAAGGGCTCACCCTTGAGAGCGTTCACCTTTAGTCTCTTTCAGCCTTGACCGTTTCCCTTTCCTCCTTCTCCTCCTTCTCTTCAAAGTCTGAGGGCTTTATGTCCTTCAGCTCTTCCTTTATCCTCTTGCGCTCTTCAACGAGAGCCTTTAACCTCTCGTACTCTTCCATGGAGAAACACATATCACTCACCTCCTTCTATTAAGTTCTTACCCCGCAGGAATTTTCAAGGATGACGAGGTTATGGAATTTTTGT
>WGFS01000166.1 GCA_015492115.1 Aquificaceae bacterium | reverse complement strand
TTGAAGGACAACGTTGATACCTACATAGTCATACACAACCAGAAACTGCAGGATATAGCCAACAAGGTTCTCACGGTGAAGGATGCCTTCAGGGAGGTTGACAACGTCCTGTCCAAGGCGGTCAGGGGTATAACGAACATAATATCAACCTCAGCCATGATAAACGTTGACTTCGCTGATGTGAGGACTGTGATGGAGAGTGGAGGACTCGCCCTGATAGGTATGGGTGAGGGAAGAGGTGAAGGGAAGATAGACGTTGCGGTTGAACAGGCTATAACGAGCCCGCTCCTTGAGGGCAACACCATAGAGGGGGCAAAGAGACTTCTTGTAACCCTCTGGGTCAGTGAGGACATACCCTTCAACGAGGTTGAGCAGGCGATAAACGGCATAATGGACAGAACCCACAACGAACCCCTGATAATCTTTGGAGCTGTTCTTGAAGAAGGGGTTGAGAACTTCCTGAGGGTCGCTGTTGTGGCGACAGACTTTGAGAAGACCCAGGCGGAAGGTGTTAAGGATGAAGGTGTGTTCAGGGTGATAAAGAGGGAATCCCAGCCCCTCAAGAAGGTGGTGCCTGAGGAGGGCATAAGCCCCGTTGAGCCTGAAGAGGAGGTTCCAGCCTACCTCAGGAGGAAGAGGAAGATATAATCTAACTCGGTGCGCCCTATAAACCCAAAGAAGAGCAAGGTTTTTTCCTTCCTGATAGGTCTGATCTATGGTTACAGAACAGCGGATATGGAGCTAAAGGTTCTACCTCTGGATGAGTTCAGCCCTGAGAACCACAGGGGTTTTGATATCTACTTCTTGGACAAAAGAAACGACAGAGTGAGCAAGAACGAACCCCTTGAGAACCCAACGCACATAGTTGCCCTCCTTGAGGACTTTGAAGCCAAGAAGGTAAGACTCTATATTTATAAGTCATGATTCAGAAGGAACTCGGAAGGGAAACGAAGGAAGACCTCAGAAACTACTTTGAGAACAGAGATTACATGGTCATAGCGGTTCCCAGGAGAGAGCCTGCCCGTGTCTATGTTGTAAAGGCTACTTCCGCCGTTGAAACAGCCAGAAGGGTTCACGGACTATCCCCCGGTGCGACCGTAGCCCTCGGTAGGGCACTGGTGGGAGCGCTTCTCCTCACGTCTCTGGTCAAGCATGCGACAGATCAGAAGGTGTTGCTGAAGATAGAGGGTGACGGTCCGATAGGCACCATAGTCGCTGAAGCTGACGGAAAGGGAAGGGTGAGAGGGTTCGTAGAGAACCCCCAGGTTGAGACCTTCACGAAGAGGGTAAACGGAAAGAAGAAGTTTGATGTGTCCAAGATAGTGGGGAACAGCGGGACCCTCACGGTGGTTAAGGAGCTGAGGATGGGGACACCCTACACGAGCGTAGTTCCTCTCGTTTCTGGTGAGATAGCCCAGGATCTTGCCTACTACTTCTCCCAGTCAGAGCAGATACCCTCAGCTGTTGGGATAGGGGTTCTTGTAAACGAGGATGGAAGCGTTAGGCATGCGGGTGGTTTTCTCGTCCAGACCCTCGGTGGTATAAGTGAGAAGGTGGTTGACCTCCTGGAACACAGGGTTACGGAACTACCCCCTGTGACAGAGCTCATGGAGGAGGGTAAACGCCCCGAGGACATAGCGAGCATGATACTTGATGGTCTTGAGCCACAGCTTGTAGGTTTGAAGGAGGTTGAGTACTACTGTCCCTGCGATGAGGAGGTTGCAAAGTCAAGCCTGCTCCTTCTCACAGAGAGCGAGCTCAACGAACTCTTTGAGGAAGGACCCGCTGAGGTGGTGTGCAAGTTCTGTGGAAGGGTGTACAGGTTCACAAAGGAGGACATACACAGAAGGTAGGGAGTTGAAGTTTAAAGGAGTTAAAGTATATTAATGAATAGTTATTCACCAAGGAGGTGAGCATGTGCCTTGCCATACCCTCAAAGGTCGTTGAACTTCACGAGGATGGAACTGCTACCGTTGATACCATGGGGGTGAGGAGAAGGGTTTCCCTTGAACTCATGGGGGAGGAGGTGAGGTCAGGAGACTACGTCCTCATACACGTGGGCTTCGCAATTCAGAAGCTTGACGAGGAGGAAGCCCTAAAGAGCCTGGAGCTCTTTGAAGACATAATAGCTGAGCTTGAAGAAGAGGAGCGTATGTATGAAGGACTCGGTGAAAGGTATAGACCTGAGGTCTGAGTTCAGGGACTCAAGAAAGATCCTCAAACTCGTAGAGCTGATCAACAGGGAATCAAAAGACCTGGAGCTACCCGTCCACATAATGGAGTTCTGCGGAGGGCACACCCACTCCATAATGAAGTTCGGGATAGACCAGCTCCTTGAAAATGTTGTGCGCTTCGTCCACGGACCGGGGTGCCCCGTCTGCGTGATGCCCATGGGGAGGATAGACCTCGCCCTTGAGCTCGCAAAGGACCCGAAGGTGATACTCTGCTCTTACGGAGACCTTTTGAGAGTTCCGGGATCAAACAGGAAGAGCCTTTTGGATCTCAGGGCTGAAGGCTCCGACGTCCGGATGGTCTACTCCTGCCTTGACTGCCTGAAGATAGCTAAGGAGAACCCCGACAGGGAGGTGGTCTTCTTCGCCATAGGGTTTGAAACGACTACGCCCCAGACTGCGGTTCTCATAAAGAAGGTGAAGGAGCTCGGAATAAAGAACCTTTCTGTAGTTTCCAACCACGTGATAACCCCCGCGGCTATACAGCACATACTCAACGCCCCTGAGATAAGGGAGATAGGGAGGGTCAGGATAGACGCCTTCATAGGTCCCGGACACGTGAGCGTGATAATTGGGACTAAGCCCTACCACTACTTTGCCGAGGAGTTCCAGAAACCCGTTGTTATATCCGGCTTTGAGCCTGTGGACGTCCTCCAGTCGGTTCTAATGATAGTGAGGCAGTTGAAGGACCGCAGAGCGGTGGTTGAGAACCAGTACGGAAGGTTCGTGAGCTATGAAGGAAATGTAAAGGCGCAGAGGCTGGTCGCAGAGGTATTTGAGCTCAGAAAGAAATTTGAGTGGAGGGGGCTCGGGAATATACCCTACAGCGCCCTGAAGATAAACTCCCGATACAAAGAGTATGACGCGGAGGAACGCTTTAAGGTCTCCCTACCAAAACCGAAGGAACACCCAGCCTGCATCTGCGGAAAGGTTATAAGAGGTGTAGCCATCCCTACGGACTGCAAGCTCTTCGGGAAGGTGTGCACCCCTTCAAACCCCCTTGGCTCCTGTATGGTCTCCTCCGAGGGAGCATGTGCTGCCTACTTCAAGTACAAAAGAGAAGTTGTGGGTATTTAAAAAAGATACCCTTCCCTTCTCTCCCTCTTCAGCTCTTCAACGTTCACATAATCCTTTATCATGTTCAGGAACTCCTCCTCGCTTATGGTTGGTATCCCGAGCTGTTTAGCCCTATTCAGTTTCGTTCTGCCGGGCTCTTCCCCGACCACGAGGTAGGTCGTCTTTGAGGTAACGCTGTTTGAGAAAACCCCTCCGAGGCTCTCCACTATCTCACCAGCCTTTTCCCTTGAACAGCAACTGAGAGCTCCCGTAAAGACGAAGACCTTACCCTTGAGTGGTCCCTCCTTCTCCAGCTTCGTTCTCTTGAGCTTTACCCCTGCTTTTTCAAGCTTCTCTATCACCTT
>WGFS01000165.1 GCA_015492115.1 Aquificaceae bacterium | reverse complement strand
TCAAAGCCAAAGGAGTCAGATATGAATCTACCAAAGCTGAGGATAAGACACATCGAGGCTGATATACCGATAATTCAGGGCGGTATGGGTGTTGGGATATCCTGGGAGAAGCTGGCGGGCTCCGTTGCATCTACGGGAGCTGTAGGTGTGGTGTCCGCTGTGGGAACCGGATACAGACACCCCGACTTGGTCAAGAGGGACAAGTATGGGAGACCCGTGGGTTCTTTAAACGCACACCATCCGGAAGCCCTCAAGAGGATAATAAGGGACGCCAAGGAGATATCCGGAGGAAAGGGAGCTATAGGCGTAAATATACTCGCAGCGATAACGGACTACGACAGGGTGGCGAGGGATGCAGCGGAAGCCGGTGCTGACCTAATAATATCCGGTGCAGGACTGCCTCTCTCTCTTCCCCAGTACGTTGAGGGGTACGATATCGCTCTGGTTCCAATAGTTTCTTCAGCCCGTGCTCTGAACCTAATATGCAAAACGTGGAAGAGGAGGTACAACAGACTTCCAGACGCGGTAGTCCTTGAAGGTCCAAAATCTGGAGGGCATCAGGGTTTCAAGTATGAGGACTGCTTCAAGCCCGAGTACCAGCTGGAAAACCTCGTTCACAGCGTCCTTGAGGAAGCGAAGAAGTGGGGGGACATACCCGTCATAGTTGCGGGGGGAGTCTGGAGCTACAAGGACATAGAGTGGTATCTGAGTATCGGAGCCTCCGGAGTCCAGATGGCGACGCGGTTTGTCGCAACCCATGAGTGCGATGCCCCTCTCATATACAAGGAGATCGTCCTCAATGCGACCGAGAAGGACATAATCCTCATGAAGTCTCCAGTGGGATATCCGCTCAGGGTTATAAGGACACCCTTCATAGAGAGGCTTCTTGCGGGAGTGAACGGCTGGAAGGGGTGTGTTTCCAACTGCGTAACACCCTGCAACAGCGGTGAGGAGGCAAAGAAGGTGGGCTTCTGCATAGCTGATAGGCTCGGTGCAGCGTGGCTCGGAAACTACGAGGAAGGGATATTCATAATAGGTGCCAACGGGCACCTCCTGAAGAAACAGGGTATAGTCTCGGTTCAGGAACTCATAGATATGCTCACGGGCAAAAGACCTGACCCTACCCTTGACCCTACGATGGACAAGCTCACAGTATCCTGACGGAGGTAAGTATCCTGTCCTCCGTTCTATCCCTCCTGTAAGAGGGAAGCTCTTCAGAGCATACGGTACACCTCTCTATAAGTCCGAAGTTCTTTACTCCCAGAGCCTTTAATTCCTTGACAACCACCTCCTGGAGGTCCATGTAGAGGGAGCCATCTCTCTCAGCAAGGTAACCGGGAAAGAGCTTCTTGAACTCCTCTCCAACCTCGTAACAGCAGGACTTGGCTGAAGGTCCAACGAAGGCAAAGAGCCTGTCCGTATCCTCGTACACTTTGAGCCTCTCAACTACCTTCTCAATTATCCCCGAAGCGAGTCCCCTCCAGCCTGCGTGAGCTACACCTACCCACTCCTCGCCCACAAGAACCACCGGTGCGCAGTCCGCTGTCCTCACGCCTACCTCTATACCTTTCAGGTTTGTGACCACGGCGTCTCCTATGGTGGGTGGTGCGGGAAATGTGGTCAGCGTTATCACCCTGTTGGTATGCTTCTGTATGGGAAGGTAGAGTTTGGGGTGCTCTCTCCATTCAGTCTTTACCTCTATGAGCTTACCCCTTACCTTTGAGCTGTACCTCAACCCTTCAACTTCCTCGCCTTTTCTGAAGTCTTCTCTATGCATCTTATAACGGTTCCCTTAAAACCCTTTCTCTCAAGGTAGGAGAGCCCCTCTATGGTCGTCCCTCCGGGAGAGGAAACCCTTACGCTCCACTCGTTCGGGTTGCCTCCGAGCTCCTTTAGAAGCTCAGCACTACCGAGAACTGTGTCAACCGCTATCTTCAGGGACTCCTCGTATCCAAAACCCTCCCTTACCCCCGCCAGCGCCAAGGCGTCTATGAAGTGGAACACGAAGGCTGGTCCGCTCCCTGCGAGGGCTGTAAAACTGTCAAAGAGAGGTTCGGGCACTGCGTAGATGCTTCCGCATCTGGAAAGGGCTTTCAGCAGTTCCTCAAACTCCTCCTCGGTCAGGTTTCCGTTGTGGGTGAGGGCTATCGTTCCCTTCTTTACGAGAACGTTTATGTTAGGCATCAGTCTGACCAGCTTCGCTTCCTTACCCAGAACCTCCTCGTATGTGCTCAGCTCAAGTCCCGCCGCTATGCTGACGACCACCTTCCCACCTACGTTCTCCTTTATATCTTCAAGAACGCCCTTCACGTCCTTCGGTTTTACCGCTATGAGTATGACATCGCTGTTTTTGCTCAGGAAGTAAAGATCCTGGGCTACAGCAAAGCCGTCCCCGATAGCTTTTTCCTTCCTCTCCTCGTTCACTTCGTAAACGAGGATGTTCTCTCTCCCCACCGCCTCTGCGAGAGCCCTGGCAAAGGCACTCCCCATGTTGCCGTAACCTATAACTCCGATTCTCATGAGAACCTCTCCCTGAAAAGTTTCTCAAACTCGTCGTAGTCTCTGCACACCACGAAGACCTCCTGAATGGAGGTTCCGTTCTTGTAAAGGAGCTTATAACCGCTGAGAGTCCTGTACTTCAGGAAGAGCCCCTTGGAGCCTCTCCCCCTGTTCTGTCTAACGATCCTTCCGGGGATTATGC
>WGFS01000164.1 GCA_015492115.1 Aquificaceae bacterium | reverse complement strand
GTTTTGCTTTTTTCAGTGCAGGTGGAGTGTTCACCTGCTCTTTTTTAATGAAGAATAAGAGGGGTAGTAGAAGGGAGAGAGATAAAGTCAGTATGTAAACTTTTCTCATGGTTCACCTCCTTGAACGCTTCCCTGCAAAAAGGGTGCCGAATCGCTCAAAACATTCTTAAACACAGAGAGGAAATGAAAAGGTCGCCCTCGTGGTATGCCTCTGTGTAAAGACGTTTTCCTTTTTCAGGGAGGTGGGATCGGATGTAAATGTTGCAGAGCAATGTTTTACTGCTCCGTGTAAAGGAAGATTACAGGGTGGAAATGAAATTTACAGCCTGCATCATAGAAATATGTACCTGGGATGCTCTTCTATCCTCCTCTCATCAAGTATGTGGGTTACGTCAATGCCCCTCTTAACAAGCTCCCTTGCTATGAACCGTCTGTGACATTTCCTCCAGTCCTTTTCAGCACACATTATGGCGCTCCTTTTAGCCTTTGTGAGTTCAACCAGCCTACCAAGGGCATCCTTGAATTCCACAGATTCCAGGTAGTTAAGGTATCCTTCCTTTCTGAGCCCTCCAAGTTCAGGCAGGTGCATGTACTCAATACCCTCCTTCCTTAAAGCCGTCTCCAGACTCTCCCTGTTGAACTGGGGAAATCGGGAGCTCTTCGGGAAGCTCCTAACATCAACGAGGAGTTCTATCCCGTAGGTTTTGAGTAAAGAAATCAGTTCTCCGAGTTCCCTTGAGCTGTGCCCTATGGTGTAGATCTTCATAGCAGTTCAAGAACCTTCCTGAGACCTGTGGACGCACTTTCCCTTATAGACACGTCCGCGTAAGGTGTCACAGGCGTCTCCTCCGGGTTTACCTCTATCAGCTTTGCCCCCCTTCTCTTTGCCACGAAGGGAAGCTCGGCAGCGGGATATACCTGTGCAGATGTCCCAACCACTATAAACACATCCGCATCCTCCGAAAGCTCGTAAGCTCTCTGGAGAGCATCAACCGGCAGGGACTCACCGAACCAGACCACACCCGGTCTCAGAAGCCCTCCACAGCTGTCGCACTCTGGAGGTATCTCGGGAAGCGGAGCCCTGTAATCGTAGTCTTCCTTTCCACAACCGATACACCTGACCTTCCAGATGTTCCCGTGGAGCTCTATCACCTTCTTAGACCCAGCCCTCTGATGGAGACCGTCCACGTTCTGGGTTACGAGCCAGAAGTCCGGGAAGTTTTCCTCCATCTGGGCGAGCACCTTATGTCCCTCGTTTGGCTCTGCTTTAGCTATCAACTGTCTCCGCCAGTCGTACCACTCCCATACGAGCTTAGGGTCTTTCTGAAAAGCTTCGGGAGTTGCAAGCTCCGTGGGGTCGTACTTGTTCCAGAGTCCGTCTTTGCCCCTGAAGGTTGGAATACCGCTCTCTGCGGATATGCCCGCACCGGTGAGGACTCTTATCTTCATGGCTATTTAATTTAAAGCTTGACAGCCCGCCTATTAACCCTAAATTGAACAAAATCAAACCATAAAGGAGTTGTATCATGTCACAGTCAGTTGAGAAGAATACCGTCGTCTCCTTCCATTACACGCTGAAGGATAAGGAGACGGGAAGTGTTATTGAATCCAGCAAGGAGGGAGGACAGCCTGTAACCTTCCTCGTCGGAGCGGGTGAGATAATCCCGGGTCTTGAGAGCAGGATGCTCGGTATGAGTGCTGGGGAGACAAAGGACATAGAGGTTCCCGCTGAGGAGGCTTACGGACCGAGAAACCCCGAGCTGATTCAGAAAGCGCCCCGTGAGTACTTCCAGAACGTTCCCCTTGAGAAGGGACTGCCCCTTCAGGCACAGACCCCCGAGGGCAGGGTGATAAACATGGTCGTGGTTGACTTTGATGACCAGACGGTTACCGTTGATATGAACCACCCTCTCGCAGGCAGAGATCTCGTCTTTGAGGTGGAAGTCCTGGATGTGAGGGAAGCCTCACCTGACGAGATACTTCACAGGCACGCCCACGGTCCAGGGGGAGCTCAGCACTAAGAGCTCAGGGATTTTTTCAGGAACGCCAGACTGAACAGAAGTATCATTGCCCCCACTGTGGCTCCGCTCGGGGGCAGATCATAGTAAAAGGCGAGGACTATCCCCATAAGGACGGACAGGACGGACACGCCTACCGATATGAGCACCGAGCTCAGGAAAGAGCGACCTATTAGAAGGGCTGTTAGGGAAGGTATCACTATCATTGAGGATGCGAGTATGATCCCGACCGCTTTTATGGCTAAAACTATGACTAGGGAGGAGACGGATATGAGCAGGTGGTTCATCAGAGCTATGTTCGTGCCCTTGAGTTTTGCGAGCTCCTCACTGAAAGAGAGAAGAACGAGGCGCTTGTAAGACAAAGAAAAGAAGATGAGAACGATCAGGAAAGATAGAGACGTGAAAAGAAGCTCCTCTCGCGTCACCATGAGTATGTTTCCAAAGAGGTATCCGAAGATGTACTCTCCAAAGCCCTTCACCCACCCGAGTATCAGCACCGCGAGGGCGACACCACCCGAGAACACGAGAGCTATCGCCGCATCGCCCGGAACGCGTCTGTGGGACGTAACGAGCTGAACCAGATTGCCAACCAGAAGGGTGAAGAATGCTGTGAAGAGGAAGGGCTGGACCCCCAGAACCATGCTCAGGGCTATCCCTCCGAAGGCGGCGTGAGACAGTCCTGCCCCCAAGAAAGCCATCCTCCTGAGTATGAGGAACACACCTGCAAGGGCGGAGGATATACCCACCATTAGCCCTGTGAGTATTCCCCTCTGAACGAAATCGTAGCTAAGGAGTTCCATTCCTGACACCCCTGCTTATTCCAAAGAGTTCCTCTATAACTTCAACGGAGCCTTCCGGCTCCCCATAATAGTAAACGTTCCTGTTTAGGCACAGAACCTTGTCAGCGTTCTTAAGGACCAGACCTATGTCATGGGATATCATGAAGACCGTTTTACCCTCGTTGCTGGAGAGCTCCCTGAGTATATGGGTTATGTGCATCTGAGCGTGTATGTCAAGCCCCGCGGTAGGTTCATCAAGAAGCAGGAGCTGAGGATTTGAGGCGAGAGCCATGCCAAGCAGGATCAGCTGTTGCTGACCCCCTGAGAGCTTTAAAAATTGCTGGTCTATGTAAAAGTCAATGTGGAGATACTCCGCTATCTCTTTAGCTCTCTCCCTGTCCGCGACGAGAGATAACAGTTCTTTAACCGTAGCAGGAAAGTTCTGCTCAACACCCAGACGCTGTGGGACGTAACCTATCCTCTCCCACTCCCGGAAGTGCCTGATGTCCTTACCAAAGAGTTTCACGCTCCCCCTGAGAGGTTTCAGGAATGAGAGCAGAAGCTTGAAGAGGGTCGTCTTTCCTGCACCGTTTGGACCCACCACACCCACAAACTCTCCCTCTCCAACCTTGAAGCTCACGCCCTCCAGAACGTTTGTCTTCCCATCGTAAGAGAAGTAAAGATCCTCAACTTCTATCACATACATTCCAAGGCTTCCCTGAGCACTTTTAGGTTGTATCTCATTATGGAGAAGTAATCCCTTCTGTGGGGAAGTGGTATTATCTTGACGTTCAGCCGATATACGCGAAGACCGTACTCCTTCTCAAGGACATCGGCTACCTTTGACCTGCTCCCGTAGACGCTGAATACGAAATCTATTCCAAGTTTTCGCATATTTTTCAGAAAACTTGCAAGCTCCCTGGGTGATACGCCACCATGCACACCACCTCTTCCTATTGAGAGCTGGTTGAGACCGTAGTCTTCCGCCAGATAGCTCAGGGCTGGATGCACTACAGGAAGAACCCTGTACCTGCAGTTTTTGAAAGCCCTCTCAAATTCTCTGTCCAGGCTCTTTAACTTGCTTAGCAACTTTGCAAAATTCTCGTTGTAAAGCTCCTTCCCCTCAGGATCATGCTTTACGAGTCCTTCGTACGCATTCCTTGCAACCCCGAGCATCCTCTTTGGTGAAAGCCAGAGGTGAGGGTCGTACCTCGCTTCCCCATGACCGTCGTATCTCCTCAACTTCAGGTTCTTTGCGAGAGGTACAGCCCTGTCCCCCGCTATCTTCTCAACCTTCTCTTCCCAGCCCCCCAGAGGGATACCGCTTACAAACACCACCTTTGCCTTTGAGAGCTTTATGACCTCCCGGGAGGATAGCTCGTATAGATGGTAGTCAGCCCTCGGTGGTATCAGAACCTCCACCCTGAACCTTCCACCGGAGAGCTCTCTCACCACATCGTAGAAAGGATATACGCTGACAAGGACGAACTCGCTCCCAAAGGCTATCAGCGGTAGCACGAGGAGTATGAACAGGGAACTCACTCTTTTGCCTCTTCACTTCTCTCCATCTTGTTGAGCTTTCTTATTATGACCTTCAGCATCTCAAGCATGGAGTTGGGATCTGTAGCTGTTATCAGGTTCTTATCCGCCTCAATGGGCTCGCCTGTGTACTCAGCACCCGCGTTTATGAGGTCGTCCTTTATTGCAATGAAACCTGTGACTCTCCTGCCTCTTACGAGCTTTGCGGATATGAGCACCCAGGGTCCATGGCAGACCGCACAGACCAGTTTGCCCTCGTCGTGGTGTCTCTTCACGAGGCTCAGTACCTCCGTGTACCTTCTGAGCCTGTCGGGGGCATAACCTCCCGGGATAAAGACGCAGTCAAAGTTTTCATGTATAACGTCCTTCAGGGTTGTGTCTGGCTTGAAGGACATTCCCTTCTTCCCCCTGTATTCCCTCATGGATGGAGCTGACGATATTACCTCGTAACCCTCCTCCTTGAAGCGGAGGTATGGGTATATGAACTCTACGTCCTCAACAAGCTCCTCTAAGAGGATTAAAACTCTCTTCATGGGTTTAAATTTTACTTCATGAGGGGAGCTATAACCTTACTTTTCCTTATCGTTTCGTACAACTTCCTCCTGTGGTACATAACCGCTTTCAGCTTGTCGCCCATACCACTCTTTCCTCAGGACGCCTACAATACAGTCCTCGTCCTGGCTTACAACTCCATACTCTACGTAAGCTGGCTCTTCGGAGAGAGGCACAAGGCTGTCCAGTGGCTGGGCTACCTCTTCTTTGTTCAGATAGTCGCTTTAAGCGTTTACTTTGGAAATCTGGAGATAATTGTGAAGGATCTTCCACCGGTCATATTTACCTTTGCTCTCGTGGTTCTCTTTGAATCTCCAGCTGAGAAAGCTATAAGCAGAATTCATAGAGAGAGGGAGGAGCTCCTGAAGGAGATAGACAGGGTAAGGAGGGAGAGGGAAAAGGTTGAAGTTCACTTAAAGCTTCTCCAGCAGGAGATAGAGAGGATCGAGAAGGAAAAAAAGGAGGAGGTATCCGAGGAGAGGGGAAGGGAGCTTGAAGACAAGCTGGAAAAGCTCCAGGAAGAGCTGAAAGAGTATAAGGAGAAGGAGACAAAACTCCTTGAGGCTAACCGCAAACTGTTCCAGCTCCTTGAGGTGATGAGGGAGGAGAGCGAGTCCGCGGGAGGGAAGGAAGAGATCAAGAGCCTCAGGAAGGAGAGGAAGAGGTTGATAAGAGAGCTAATACAGCTTCAGGAGCTGGTTGATCTGTATGCGGACGAGAGCGAGAAGTTAAAAAAAGAGAACGACAAACTCAAGAAGGAACTTGAGAAGCTAAAGATAAAGGTCGGTACACTTGAGATCAGTCTTGAAGGCAGAGAGGAGGCTGATAAGAAAGGGGTCCTTGGAGAAGTCCTTCATTCCCTTCTGGGGCTTGGGTTTACAGAGAGGGCTGTTGAAGAGCTTATAAAACTTCCAGTCCAGAAGAGGAGGCTCTTTCTGAAGGAGCTCCTCAGGTTCTCCCAGAGAGAGGGGAAGGAGAACGTTGAGCCCCTCGCAACAGTCCCCAGCGTCTACAAGCTCCGTTTCTCGGGGGGTAGGGTTTACCTGAGAAGGCAGAACGGCTCCTGGGAGGTGGTGGGACTCCTTGACTCCGAAGACGACAAGGAGAAGGAGCGTTACATAAGGAACGTTTTGAGTAAAATAGATTAAGCGACACAAGCGAATACAGAGGAGGAAGTAGATGGCAAACTTGAGAAATACGCTGGAGAAGCTCGCCAGCTTCAGACCCGAGGGAACGCTCGTCACATCCCTCTACCTGCACCTGAGACCAGAAGAGAGACAGGACAACAAGTACCTGAGGATATACAAGGACATGGTAAAGGAGAAGAAAAGGGAGCTGGGCAAGAGGAATCTTCCAAAGGAAGTTCTGGACTCCCTCGAGAAAGACTTTGAGGTCATAGGTGACTTCCTCTCCGAACCTAAAAACCTGGACGGATGCAGGGGTATAGCGATATTCTCCTGTTCAAGTAAGGGACTCTTTGAAGTGGTGAAGCTCCCCTACGTTTACAGAAGCAGGCTCATGGTTGCCCCCGATCCCCTCATAAGGGAGATAGCAGCGATAGACGAGGAGTTCGGAAGGGTCGGTGTTCTCCTCGTAAGCAGGAAGCACATAAGGTACTTCCTCATGGACATAGAGGGCATAACAGAGAACGTTGACTTCTTAGAACCCCTTGCTACCCGAGCCCACAGGTTCCACAGCGGAGGAGGGGCTCTAAAGGGAGCGGAGGGAACCTTCCAGCTCAAGATGCCCTCCAGGGGATCCGCCCCAAACATGGTCCAGCACTCCTACGGCGAGTGGCGATTCCACATGAGGATACAGGAGGAGTGGCACAGGGTTCTCAAGCTCGCATCGGACGCAGCTTTTGAGGACTGGAAGGCTAACAAGTTTGACAGGCTCGTCGTGGGGGGGTTCATAGAGGAGGGACTGAGGGACATAGAGAACCACCTCCACACCTACCTCAGGGAGAGGCTCGTGGGCTACATAGAAATAAACCCCTCTGAGGCGAAACCCCCCGAGGTAAGGGAGAAGGTGCTAAACCTCCTCTGGGAGAAGGACAGGGAGCAGGAGAAGCGACTCATTTCCGAGCTTGAAGAGCTTACAGGGAGAGGGCTTGCGGTTAATGGAACATCAAGGGTTCTGGAGATGCTCGCGATGGGGAACGTGAGGACCGTTCTGATTCCCGAGGACTTTGAGAAGCCCGGGTACCTCTGTCCTCAGACCCACCTCGTCTCCCTGAAGCCCGAGTGTCCTCTCGAGGGTGAGAAACCCCTTGAGGTAGAGGATATAGTGGACGAGGTCATAGAGGAGGCTCTCGAGCAGAAGGCGAGCGTTGAGGTCGTGGTTGACAGGGAGCTACAGAAGAAGGTGGACGGGCTCGCCGCCTTCCTTAGATTTAGCCTATGAACGAAGAGAGGTTAATGATATTCATTGACGGATCCAATCTCTTCCACGGGATTAGGTATCTCAACATAAAGATAGACTACACGAGACTCGTTGAGTTCCTGAGGGAGAGCAGGAGGCTCGTGAGAACCTACTTC
>WGFS01000163.1 GCA_015492115.1 Aquificaceae bacterium | reverse complement strand
GTTCTACATAGAGGGGCTCACCTTCAAGTACCGCAACATCCAGCACCCACCGGGAGAGTTCTCCTACCTCGGGACGGACGCCCTCCACCTCCTCAGGATCCTCCTTGACATAAGGAGTTTCGGAGATATATCCTGGAGCAACGAGGAGATACTCAGGGTCGCCCACTCGGTAAAGTACGGTTTGACGGAGGAGTATTCTGTGCTCGGCGGTATAAAGGGTATAGGTCACATAAGGGCTAACCTTCTGAAGAGGGTACTCCACGAGGAGGGTCTGAAGCCACCGCCTTTAGGCGGTAAAACCTCCGAGTTTATTGAGTACGTGAACACCGCCCTTGAGGGCGGTCTTGAAGATAAGCTGAGAGAAGTTCTTGAGAGGGACAGGTACGGAGGGGACAGGAGGCGCGTTGAGAGCGAGGCGAGACAGGTGATAAAAAGGCTTGAGGGCAACAGGGAAGGGATCCTCGTTGACGACAGGATACTGAGAACCTTCGGGGTGTTCCTCCTGGGTCCTGAAGCCCTGAGAGTTAAGAGGGAAGAACTGCTCAGGAGAGTTCTGGAAGAGGAGATATAATCAATTGAAGGCAATGAACTCGGGGGTCAAGTTCTCTCTGACGCTGATAGTCCTCCTCTTTCTATCAGCCCTCCTCGCAGACTTCATAGCTCCCTACCCCTACGACCTCCAGAACAGGAAGAAACCCTACCACCCGCCCACCAGGGTGCACCTTATCAGGGACGGCAGACTCGTATTCCCCTATGTGAACCTTTACGAGCTCAAAGACCCACTCTTCAAGGTTTACGAGGAGAACCCGCTTGTCTCCTGCAGACTCAGGTTCTTTACAAGGACAGAGTTCGGTTTCAAGCTCGTGAGTGTGGAGAAGCCCTGCAGGCTCTACCTCCTTGGGGGCGACAAGCTGGGTAGGGACGTCTTCTCAAGGCTCCTCTACGGGGCGAGGTACTCCCTCGGCGTGGGGATAATAGGAACGCTCGTTACCTTCTTCATAGGGGCTGTGGTGGGGGGTATCTCCGGATACTTCGGCGGTCGGGTTGATACCTTCATGATGAGACTCGTTGAGGTTCTGATGTCCATACCCACCTTCTACCTCCTTCTCTCCCTCAGGGCTGTCTTCCCCCTTGAGCTCTCAAGCGGTCAGATATTCCTGATGATAGTCTTCATCCTCTCCCTCCTGGGCTGGGCTGGTCTCGCTAGAGTTGTGAGGGGTATGGTTCTTTCTATAAGGGAGAAGGAGTTCGTCTTAGCTGCAAAGACTTACGGTGCGGGAACGTTCAGGATACTGAGGAAGCACATACTACCCAACACCTACTACTACCTTATAGTTTCCGCTACCCTCTCCATACCCGCCTACATACTGGGTGAGGCTGCGCTGAGCCTTCTGGGTCTTGGTATTCAGGAGCCCGAACCCAGCTGGGGGAATATGCTATCGGAGGTGAGGAATACGAACGTTCTCTCCTCCTTCCCCTGGCTCCTGTCTCCGGGCATGGCTATATTCCTCACCATTCTTGCCTTCAACATACTGGGCGATAATCTGGTCAAGAAGAGATGAAGGTAAAGATAAAGAGGTCAGGCACCATATTCATAGGGGTTACGGTGTTCCTCGGCGTAGCTGCCGCAAACACGGGAAACAACCTCCTCTACATACTCGTGTCCTCCATGCTCGCTCTCATGCTCGTATCCGGTGTGAGTTCAATGCTGAACCTCAAGGGTATAGAGCTGAGACTCATACCCCCGGCCGAGGTCTACGCTAACAGGAGAACGACCTTCCGTGTGATCGCGAAAAAGAAAAGAAGGCTCCCTTCCTTCCTGATAAAGCTATCCTCTGAAGTGGATAACACCCTCTTCCCGGTTATAGACTCAAGGGAGAGGGAGGAACACCTTGCCTTCTTATTCAGAAACAGAGGTGTTGTCAGGAAGACCCGGATAACGCTTAGCTCGGACTTTCCCCTCGGTATGTTTGTCAGGTACCTTGAAGTGGAGATAGACACAAACTTCGTTGTGTTTCCCGCTCCCTTAAAGGCGCCCCTGCAATTTATTTCTTCAGGTAGCCCTGATAAGGGCTCGTCTCCCTACCCTACTCTCGTGAGAGGTTACGAGGAGCTAAGGAGCATAAAGGGGTACTCTGGAGAGCCCATGAAACTTATCCACTGGAAGCTCAGTGCAAAGAGGGGTGAGCTTCTCGTAAGGGAGATGCTTGACGAAGAGAAGAAACCTGTGGTTCTCAGCCTTGATATGGTGAGCGGTGACCTGGAGACCAAGCTATCAAAGCTCGCCTACCTGACCATAGAACTTATAAACATGGGATACCCTGTGGGTTTAAAAGTTGGTGATAAGGAAGTCCCCCCGCAGAGGGGAAACCTCCAGAAACTCCGTATACTCAGAGAGCTCGCTCTTTACTGACCGTTGAGGATCACCACGTTCTTTGCCCTGGGACCTTTCTCATCCTCTTCAATCTCAAACTCCACCCTCTGACCCTGTTCAAGGG
>WGFS01000162.1 GCA_015492115.1 Aquificaceae bacterium | reverse complement strand
CATATGACCCTGTCAACGTTGGCTATGGGCGGTCTTATAAGCACATTCTTCCTCTCCTCCACCTCCTCTATGGCAAAGGTTTCAGCATCAACGATATCTCCAAGAACCCTGTCCCCAGCGTATATCTTCGTCCTCTTCAGGACCTTGCCCCTTGGAACACCCCTCAGGGTTCTTCCCTCGGAAGGCACGTAAACCCTTATGAGCTGAGCCACCCTCTCAACTACGAGACCTTTATACACACCGGTTTTTATTGTATCTTGACCCCGACCCGATGTTCGCCCAAGATACTCTTGATGCTGGACAAGTCAGAGCTTGACGACGAGATCCTCAGAGAAGTTGCCAGCGTGGGCGGTGGATACGGAAACAAGATAGAGAGGTGCATGGAGGAGATGGAGAGGATAGAGAGGGCTGTTCGCTATCTGAAGGGGAGGGTGGAACGTCCGGGAGGGACACCCCTGTTCTCGCTCAGGCTCCTCGTACGTCTTAGGAGGAGGTTTGAGGAACTGAGAGAGGAGGCGCTCAGGCAGAGGAAGTCCCTGATAATCTACAGGGAGGCTCTGGGTCTGTTCAGACATAGGGAGGTCTTTGAGATATACAACATAGAGAGGTTCAAACTCTGACCGAACACACCTCAAGGAAGTTCTTTAAGATGTCCATGCCGTGCTCGGAGAGGACGGACTCCGGGTGAAACTGGACGCCGAAGACAGGATGCTCAACGTGCTGAACACCCATGATCTCCTCGTCCTCCGACCAGGCTGTAACCTTTAGAACCTCCGGCAGACTCTCCCTCTCAATCACGAGGGAGTGGTACCTCACAGCTGTAAAGGGACTCGGGATGCCCCTGAACACACCCTCGCCTGTGTGGTAGATCTGGGAGACCTTACCGTGCATAAGCCTCTTTGCCCTGACTATTCTCCCCCCGAAGGCTACGCCTATTGACTGGTGTCCCAAGCACACGCCCAGAATGGGCGTCCTGTCATAGAAATTCCTTATGAGCTCAACGGATATGCCCGCCTCCGCGGGTGTGCAGGGTCCTGGAGATATGAGGATACCCTCGGGGTTGAGATCTTCAACCTCCCGAAGGCTCGTCTGGTCGTTCCTCTTCACGATCACCTCACTGCCGAGAGTACCTAAATACTGAACCAGGTTGTAGGTGAAGGAGTCGTAGTTGTCTATCACGAGTATCCTCATGGCAATTAATATAACCTCCAAATTTAAAGTAAAGCGTCAACCGCCTCCTTCAGCGTGCCGACCGGTATAACCTCCATCCCTTCTACCTCCATGTCAAGGCTCGCCGGGACGACCGCCCTCCTGAAACCGAACCTGCTCGCCTCCCTTAGCCTCACATCTCCGAAGTGAACAGCCCTGACCTCTCCCGAGAGTCCAAGCTCTCCGAATATAACGGTATCTTCCGGAATAGTCTTCTCTCTTTTTGAGGAGGCTATGGCGAGGGCGACCGCAAGGTCGGCGGCGGGCTCCCTTACGGAGAGACCCCCTGCGATATTGACGAAAACGTCCGAGTCCCTCGTGAAGAGGTTAGCCTCCTTCTCAAGTATGGCTAAGAGGAGAGAGAGCCTGTTTACGTCAAAACCCTGGGTCTTCCTCTGGGGTGTTGTGTAGAGGGCCGGTAGGACAAGGGCCTGAACCTCAAGGAGTATAGGCTTACTACCCTCCGTGTGGGGAAACACAACGCTTCCCGGGGAGCTCACCCTCTCACCTATGAAGAAGGCGGAAGGTTCAAGGACTTCCTCAAGACCGAGGTCTCCCATCTTGAACACCGCGACCTCTCCCGTGGAGCCGAACCTGTTCTTGACAACCTTCACGACCCTGTAGAAGTTGTATCTCTCCCCTTCAAACTGAAGTACGGTATCAACTATGTGCTCAAGAACTTTGGGACCGGCTATAGCACCCTCCTTCGTTATCTGACCAACGATGAAGCAGGGTATCCCCTTCTCCTTGCACAGCTCAGCAAGCCTGAAGGTTACCTCCCTCACCTGAGATACGGAGCCTGCGGAGGACTCAAGTCTCTCCGAGTATATGGTCTGTATGGAATCAAGTATGATGAGTCCAGGCTCCTCCTGCTCTATAACCTCAACTATGTTCTCAAACAGGGTCTCCGGATAGAGGAGTATCTTCTGACTCGCTACGCCCAGCCGTCTCCCTCTCACAGCTATCTGAGAACCCGACTCCTCACCGGAAACGTAGAGAACCTTTCCGTATCTCGTGTATCTATCTGAGACCTGCAGGAGGAGGGTTGACTTTCCTATCCCGGGCTCTCCAGCTATGAGGACAACCTGTCCCGGCACAAGACCTCCTCCGAGGACTAGGTCAAGATTTTCAAAACCAGTACTCGTCCTCTTATCAGAATCCTCGTCCCAGCTGTCTATAGGTAGAACCTTCGCCTTGGTGGTTATCCTGTAAACCTTCCCCTTTTCAACGAGCTCCTCAACGAGGGTGTTCCACTCACCGCAGGCTGGGCACCTTCCCTTCCACTTTACAGACTGGTATCCGCAGGACTGGCAGACGTACCTAACACTTTGCTTTGCCATGCTCTTTAATATAGGTCATGAGCTCCCTTATCAGGTTAGCCGGCTCTACCTCTTTGGGGCAGGAGGAGTTACACTTGTCACAGGAGAGGCAGTGATAGAGGTGTCCATCTACCAGAGCCTCTTTAAGCCTGAACTCCTTATCCTCGTCCCTCGGGTCCTCAAGAAAGCGGTATATCTTCGCGAAGAAGAGCGGTCCGGCGTACTCTTCTTCAAGAACCTGAGGGCAGTAGGACTGACAGGCTGAGCAGAGGATACAGTCCGCAGACTTCTCAATCCTCCTGTTTATCTGGGGTGGTATCCTGACCTCCCCCTTGAACTCCCTTATCCATGTGTGAAACTCCTTCATCCTCTCTATCACGCCCTCTTGGTCAACCGCAAGGTCTTTTATAACAGGGAACTTGTCAAGGGGCTCAACGACTACCTCCTCACCCGTGAGTATGTAGGGTAGAACCTGCTCCTTGCAGGCGAGCTTTGGAAACCCGTTTATGAAGACGGTGCAGGTCCCGCATATCCCAGCCCTGCAGAAGTGTCTGAAGGTCAGGGTTGGGTCTATATTTTCCTTTATCCTGTGGAAGGCGGTCAGAAAGGTCATTCCCTCCTCGTAGTCCAGCTCAAAGGTGTCGTAGCCTCTCTTTCCGTCCCCCGGGTCGTAGCGGAATACCTTCAACCTGAGCTTCATGGAAGGATAATATAGCACCGCTAAAGGTCTTTTCAAACAAAGTTTTACACATACAAGGTATTAAAATTTCCTCTATGGAAAAGCCCTGGTCTGGAAGGTTCTCTGAGGAAACGGACGAGTTCGTTGAGGAGTTTACCGAGTCGGTGAGCTTTGACAGAGAGCTTGCCCTTGAGGATATAGCTCAGAACATAGCCCACGTGAGAACCCTTCAGGAGGCAGGTGTGCTGTCCGATGAAGAAGCTAAAAAGCTCATAGAGGGGCTCAAAGAGATAGAGAGAAACATAAGGGAAGGTAGGTTTGAATGGAAAAGGGAGCTTGAAGATGTTCACATGAACATAGAGTTTGAGCTCACCAAGAGGATAGGTGATGTTGGGGGCAAGCTCCACACGGGCAGGTCAAGGAACGACCAGGTAGCCACGGATGAGCGACTTTACCTTAAGAGGGAGATAGAAGAGATAGTTAACCTTCTCAAGGAGTTGAGGAAGGCTCTCGTAAGAACTTCAGAGAACAGCGTTGACATCGTACTCCCCGCCTACACCCACCTCCAGAGGGCACAGCCTATCAGGCTCGCCCACTACTTCCTCGCCTTCAGGGAAGCTTTCTTAAAGGATACCGAGAGGTTCATGGACTGCTACAGGAGGGTTGACGAGCTTCCCCTCGGGAGTGGTGCGGTAGCAGGGGTTGACTTTCCCCTTGATAGACACTACACCGCTGAGCTACTCGGTTTCAACGGGCTTGTGAGGAACTCCATATACGCTACCGCTGACAGGGACTGCATAGCTGAGTTCCTCTTCGCCTGCGCCATAACAGGTATGCATCTCTCAAGGCTATCCGAAGACATTATAATCTGGGCTTCCGAGGAGTTCGGTTACTTAGACCTCCCAGACAAGCTCTGCACGGGAAGTTCCATAATGCCCCAGAAGAAGAACCCCGATGTCCTTGAGCTTATTAGGGGTAAGACAGGGAGGCTCTACGGAAATCTCGTATCGCTTCTCACGACTCTGAAAGGGCTACCCACAGCCTACAACAGGGATCTTCAGGAGGACAAGGAGCCTCTCTTTGACAGTGTGAAAACTCTAAAGGGCTCCCTCATAGGCATGAGGAAGGTTATAGAGGGTCTTAAGGTCAGAGAGCAGAGGATGTACTCAAACGCCGGGAACTTCGTCCTCATAACCGACGTCGCAAACTACCTCGCTCAGAAGGGCGTTCCCTTCAGGAAGGCACACCACATAGCTGGAAGCATAGTCGCCTACCTGATAGAAAAAGGAAAGAGGCTGGAGGAAATCAGTCTTGAGGAGCTAAAGGGCTTTTCGGAACTCTTTGAGGAGGACGTGTTTCTGCTCTTCAAACCCGAGAACGTTGCTGACAGGAGAAAAACCTACGGAGGCACATCTGAGGAATCAGTCCTAAAGATGATAGAAGTCGCCAAGAGGGAGGAGGGGCTCTCCTAAAGGAGGATTATCGCCTTGGCCCTGTGCTTCAGAATGGAGACCATCACGACTAAAGAGAGGTAAATCATCATAGAGGTCAGCCCCAGAAAGGATAGGAGCTTCAGGTAGGAGAAGGAAGGATCAAGGTAACGTATGAACAGACCGCTCACGTTGTCCACAAGGGCAAAACCTAAGGTCAAAGAGCTGAGGAGAACCTTCCTCTTGACGTTCGTAAAGAAGGCAAAGTGAACCAGAGTGAACAGGTATATCCCCATTGTTATGAAGTGGGGATCTATCACGCCCAGCATACCGCTTAACGTTTTGGGTCTTACAAAGCTACCTGGGGAGCCAGTGTAGTACTCCGCTATGCGCTGAGGGTTTAAACCAAGTTTGCTTAGAAATAAAAAAAAATTCAGAACAGCGAAAAAAATTGTGAATACCGCGAACAGGAAAACAAGGGTGTATAGAACGGAACGCTCCGGAGGCTCCTCCCTCTCCTTTGACAGGTAGAGCTTTAAAGCCAAAAACAGCATGGCACCGGTAGAAAGCTGAAAGGTGTAAAAGAAGAAGAGCTTCAGGTATATGAATACAGGAGATATGAAGTAAACTCCAAAGCTGGACAGGAGCTCAAGGATCCCCGATAGGAAGGATAGGGATATCAGGATGTACTTTATCCTGTCCCTCATACATTTGTGTATGAATATGGAGGACAGAACCAGTACGAAGGTCACGGACAGGAAGAACTGAACGTGAAGATCCTCAAGAAGCTGACCCAGAGGGAGTTTCTCAGGGAACTGGGGGTCTGTAAAGAAGTAAACGTACATCCGGGCGTAGGTCAACCCAAACTTGAAGTGGTAGAAGAACCAGCTGACGAACCAGTACAGGAATGAAGATAACAGGAAGAAAACCACTGTCACGTAGAGGGGAGCGTTGTTCTTTATGTTGGAGGATATAAAGAAACGCATCAGTTCTTACCCTCAAATAGAACCTTCCACACAGCGAGAGCCCTCCGTGCCGCTTTGGTTAAAGCTCTCGCCGTTATCGTCGCTCCAGTCATGTTGGGTATGTCCCTCCTGAGCCTGACCATATCCTTCCCGAGGGACTTTCCCTTGAAGAGGGCAAGCCAGTTTTCGTCCGCCATATACTCAAGGGGCTCGTTAAAGGAGAGAACCTCAACGAGCTCCATCTCTCCCTTTGGGTTTATAACGAACAGAACGCTCTCCGTGTGAGTCCTGACCCTGTGAACATCAACGTAACCGTAGGCTATCACTCTACCACCTCTCTTAACGAGGTATATGGATATTAATCGGGACTCAAGGGGCACCTTTCCAAGCCTTTCTATCTTTTCCTTCTGTTCCTTGGTGAGGACTACGTTCTTTACCTCTATCACCGCGTTAGGAAAGAGAGTCCTTAGAGCCTTCTCGGGGGTATTGAACTCCCTCTCCTGAGAGAAGGTGATAAGGCTGAGTGCGGTCAGAAACAGGAGGGCAAGGCTTCTCATGTTAAGAAAATTATAATCAAAATTTACACTCAATCTCAATTTTAAAACCGTCCGACCCATGGATATATTAGAATTTACCTATAAGCCCAGTGTCTTCAAGCTGGTGGGATATAATTTATTGCTGAGCCGGAGTGGCGGAACTGGCAGACGCGGGGGACTCAAAATCCTCTGCCCGCAAGGGCGTGCGGGTTCGACTCCCGCCTCCGGCATTGAGGTAAGAGAGATGCACGTCCTCCTCGTTGGTCTCGGCAACATGGGCATGAAGTATCTGGCAAAGCTGGAGGAGCTTGAAGAGCTCCCCGTCCTCTGTGATGTTGACCCCTACAAAAACGTTGAGAGGTACCCCTTTTACTGCCACTTCGGGGACGTTAAGGAGGAGATAAAGAGGGCTATAGTTGCTGTCAACCCTGAGCACCACGTTGAGATAGCCAAGGAGTTCCTTAAAAAAGGTATCCCCGTTCTCCTTGAGAAGCCACCCGCCAGGAGGAGCGATGAGTTCAGGGAGATAGCGGAAAGTGAGAACCTTGAGGTCTCGGAGATAGAGCTGTACTCCTTTCCCGTTAAGAACTTCCCGAAAGGACTGGAGGTTGAGGAGATACTTATAGAGAGGCTTAACAGGGGTAGAGGTTACATAAATCCCCTGTGGGATTTAGCCTGGCACGACATGTACATACTTCAATATCTGTTCGGAGAGCTTGAGCTCAGCGGTTTCAGTAATGGTGGCGTATGGGAGCTCATTGGCAAGGCTGGAGGAGTCCCCTTCAAGCTCAGGGTCGCCTGGGAGTACGAGGGAGAGGTAACCAGGAGGTGGCTGTTGAAGACCTCTCAGGGAGAGGTTGTCATGGACTTCCTTAAAGAGGAGATAACTTACGGAGGCAGGACACTGAAGAAGAGTGGCGGAGACAAGCTGAGGGAGATGGTCAGCGACTTCCTAAGAGGTGTAAAAAGGGAAGGCTCGGCTGAGAGAGCCCTCAGGAACCTTGAACTTCTTGAGTCCCTCCTTTAGTCGTACTTTTCCGTCTTTATCTGCTTTCTGTCAACACCCAGCTCCCTGAGGAGAGCCTTCATATCCTCAACGAACACAGGTGGTCCGCAGAGGTAGTACAGGTTTGCTGGAATGTCCTCTACCTCCTTCAGAACCATATCCGCGTTTATTCTGCCCCTGTAGCCCTTCCAGTTCTCCGGTGCGCTCCTCGTGAGCGTGACCCTGACCTTTATGTTTGAGTGCCTTTCAAGCTCCTCAAGCTCTCTCCTGTATATTATCTCCTCGTAGGAAGTGTAGGAAACGAGGAGGGTAGCCTTCACGTTGTGGAGCCCTTTGTCCCTTATATACCTGAGTATGCACATAAGGGGGACTATGCCACTGCCCGCTCCGAGAAGAACTATACGTGTTGAAATTTCCTCAGTCCAGTAG
>WGFS01000161.1 GCA_015492115.1 Aquificaceae bacterium | reverse complement strand
TCAAAGCCTATCTGGGTGAGTCTCAGGTTGCCAAGGTACTTTATGTACCTGTCTATGAGCTGGTTGTTTATACCGAGTATCTGATCCTGCGTCACATACTGCCCCCACTTTATCTCCTGGTCTATCGCGTACTTGAAGTACTCAGCTATCCACTTCTTTATCTCAGGACTGAAGAGCTCCGGCTGTTCCTTCTGGAGGCTCAGGATCATGTTCCTGAATAGGGTGACGTGGGTGAGCTCGTCCCTGTTTATGTACTTTATCTGCTGGACGGTGTTCGTCATCTTCCCCTGTCTTCCGAGGGTGTAGAAGAAGGCAAAACCGGAGTAAAAGTAGAGGGACTCAAGGATGTAGTTTCCTATCACACCCTTTACGAAGTTCTCTTCCGTGGGCTTTCTTATGAACTCGTTGTAAACCTCTGCGACAACCTCGTTCCTCTCCCTGAGCTTCTCGTCCTCCCTCCAGTAGTTGTATATCTCGTCCGCCTTTATGGGGTCAACCACTGACTCTAAGATGAACTGGTAGGAGTAGGCGTGTATGGACTCCTGAAACTCCTGGGCGGTGAGAGCCATCTCTATCTCCGGGGCGGTTATCATCCTCGCAAAGTCCTTGAGCATATCCACCTGGAAGGAGTCAAGGGCTATCAGGAAGGAGAGAACGAGCTCGTAGGCTCTCCTCTCGTAGTCGGAGAGAACCCTCTCGTACTGCTTCTTGTCCTCCATCAGGGGGATCTCTTCGGGTATCCAGAAGTTGGAAAAGCCCATGGTCTTGTAAAGGTCAAAAGCCCAACCGTACTTTATGTTGTTCAGTTCAATTATGTTGGTAGGATTTCCCTTTATGACCTTCCTCTCCGACGCTTCCCTTTCTCCTTCCGGGTTGAAGATGAGCTTCCTCTGGAGAACCTTCTCAGAACTTTCTAACATAGCCTACCTCCTCCAGCTTATTAATTTCGTTCCTTATGCCCGCTTTTTAAAGCCCCTAAACCGCACAGCTCTCACATTCTTCTATATCTGTAATTGACCTGCTACGCAGGTAGTATATGGTCTTGAGCCCAAGCTCCCAGGCGAGCTGGTATATCTTGGAGAGCGTGGGTCCGTCTATCTTCTCGGGATCTATGAATAGGTTCAGGGACTGAGCCTGGTCTATCCACTTCTGCCTTACCGCCGCTGCCCTTATGACCCACTCCTGGTCTATGTTGTAGGCGCTCTTGTAATGCCAGAAGAACCTGTCTATCTCCGGAGGAACCTGGGGTAGTACCCCGCTCATGTTCTCTTCCTTGTAATACTTGGCGAATATAGGGTCAACGGAGGGTGTAGCACCCAGAATCAGAGAGGTAGAGCCTGTGGGCATGATAGCCAGGAGGTAGGCATTTCTCATACCGTGCTCCCTCACCTCCTCTGCGAGACCCCTCCAGGGAAGGTCATTACCGTTCTCCCTTGAATTTTCCTCTATCTCCTCCACCTTCCTTCCAAAGAATATCCCCCTGCTCCAGTCCGAGCCATCAAAGAGTTTGTACTTCCCCCTCTCCTTAGCAAGCTCCATAGAACCCTTTATGGCGTAAAAGCCCAAGAGTTCAAAGAGTTTATCCGCAAACCTCAGGTGATCCTCGCTCTCCCACTGGATCCCGTTCTTAACGAGGCAGTAGTGGTAGTTGGATACCCCTATACCTATAGCCCTGTAGCGCTTGTTGGTGAACTCGGCTTCGGGTATGGCGTAGTAGTTCATCTCTATGACGTTGTCAAGGAGTCTGACCAGCTTGGGAACCACCTGCTCCATGGTCTCCTTCGTATAGACCTTACCGAGGTTCACAGAACCGAGGTTACATACCACCACATCTCCCGATTTTTTCCTGTAGGTTATCTCTCCAGTCTCCGGGTCAAGCTCTTTACCTAAATGTTTGGTAGGGCTCATGTTCTGGACAATTTCATGGCAGTTTCCGGTAACTATGCCGTTGAATATGAGCGAGTGGTTGTAGAGCTGGGTGGTATCGTAAACGTCCTCCCTGCCTGCGTAACTTATGCTCTCTATCTCGCTCAGGAATTTCTCTTCTTTCCTTCCCTCTGCGGGGTAGCCCATGGAGAGTCTTTCCTGAATTACCTTTAGAGCCTTTTCTTGCTTTCTTCCTACGAAACCTATATCCTCCACGAATCTGAGGGCATTTCTTCCCTTTATGTCAAGTCTGTATGCCTGAGAGCTCACGTACTCCTTCCGGGTTCCGTTCTTGGTAGTGTAGGAGAACCTTCCTCCCGAACGTTTGTATATGGAGGACTTTATCCCGAAATTGGCGAGGAGTATCTGGACTTCTTCCAGTAGCTCTCTGCTCTTGCTGGTTAGCTGTATGGTAAAGGTGGGAACTCCAGAGTTTCTCATCACCTCAACGGTAGCGTCTGCGGTAAACAACGCCTGAAGGTAACCTTTTACTGTCTCCTTCGTTCCTCTGAACACCACTTCCGGGACTCTGTGTTTGGTCTCTGAAGTAAAACCGAACCTCCCCTCAAGTATCCTTCCGATCTTGCTTGAGCATATCCTCAGCTTTCTGCTGTTCTGAGTGTGGTTTACAACCCTTGTAGCAATGGGTCTTTCGTAATCATTAACAACCTTTCTACCCGTAATATCATGGTAGTAGGCATCAACCACTCGTTCTTTTGCATTGTATATGATGTCTTTGAGGGCTATGTCATCGTTATACAGATCAAATACAGCGACCTGATTTCCTGTTCTTCTGTCCCTTGACAGGGTTCCGTCTCCCGCAAGCCAACCGAGGAGGAATCCCAGCTCATAAGAACCCTCCTGACCGAACTGACCCTCTCCAGACTGAACGAGCAGTTTGTCTCCCACCTTTAGGTCTTTGAGCTTCTTTTTAACTACCTCTTCCCCTTCCAGCACATAGAACTCGTGCCACTCGGTAGCCCTTATCCTGTATCCATCTTTTGTGGTGATCTCCCATACATCCGCGTTCTCGGCGGTCCTGTGCATCTTTATGCAGAGAGCGGTGGCAGTTCCGTAGCTCTTCTGGTCTCCATCAGTCCTCTTATCGTATGTTGCTATTATCGGCTCTCCCATCTTGTAGAGATCTTTTGCCTTCACAAGACCGAACTGGGTTGCAAGACGGGTGTCTCCGGTCACGCAAAGGTTACTTGAGTAAACCATCCCCGCGTGCTTGTTGGGATTTATTCTGTTGGCATGGTCTCGGAAGAAGAGGTAGGGCTCTCCAGTCTCAAAGGCAACGGTGAGGAGCCTCTTCCAGAGCTCAAAGGCGTCCACCTCCTTCTTGGCATCCTCGGGGAGCTCTCTCTCAAGCCTTTCGTACTCTTCCTCAAAGGGCCTCCCCCAAAGGTCTTCCAGGTTCTTTCCGTCTCTCACGTTCTTTGTGTAGTAAGGGTCTAAGAGAGTCCACTTCTCCCTGTTCTTGACCCTCTTCATGAAGAGGTCGGGTATGGATATTGCAGGGTGTATGTCGTGGGCTTTCTTTCTCTCGTCCCCTGCGTTGGTCTTTACCTCAAGGAAGTCCAGAACGTCCTTGTGCCAGATGTCAAGGGTTATGGAGGCTGAACCCTTCCTCATCCCCAGCTGATCAACGTAGGTCATGACGTCGTTTATGACCTTGACCACGGGTATTATCCCCGAGCTCGCACCCTTGAACTTCCTTATGGGAGCTCCCGTTGCCCTGAGCTTCCCTATGTATATACCGAGCCCTCCTGCGTGTTTTGAGATCTGGGCAGCCTTCTGGACGTTGTCAAAGATGTCGTAGAGGTCGTCGTCCACGGTGAGTATGAAGCAGGAAGATAGCTGGGTGAAGGGACGCCTTGCGTTCATGAGTGTGGGCGTAGCAACGGTAACGAGGTGCTCAGATATAAGGTCGTAGAACTCCTTAGCCCACCTGACCCTCTCACCCTCCTTCTCGGGAATGGCGAGGGTCATGGAGATGAGCATGTACATCTCCTGAGGGAGCTCTATGATTCTTCCCTCCTCATCTCTGGCGAGGTACCTGTCGGTGAGTATCTTTATACCCGTGTAGTTGAAGTAGAGGTCTCTCTCCGGCTTTATGTGCTTGGCAAGTTCCCTGAAGTCCTCCTCCGAGTAGTGCTTGAGCAGGTAGTCTCCGTATATGCCTTCCTCAACGAACCTCTTCACAAACTCGTAGAAACCTTCGGTGTTGTAGGGTCTGTAGTCTTTAGAAAGTTCGTCCCTGACCTCGTAACCCCTTATGTGGGCGACCTTCTTGTAAAGGTCGTATAACAGTAGCCTCGCAGCTGCAAACTGCCAGTCTGGAGTTTCCGGAGAGACCTTCTCCGCAGCAGTCCTTATGAGAACCGCCTGTATCTCCTCTGTGGTTATACCGTCCCTGAACTGGATCTGGGCGTCTGTCTCCAGCTCAAGGGGGTCAACGTTAAGCCCCTTGAAGGCGAACTCAAGGGCTATCCTGATCTTGTTTATGTCAAGCTTCTCTCTCTTCCCGCTCCTCTTTACAACTTCCATGATCGTCCCCTCCATGAGGGTATTTTAGGTGGCTGGCTCAACTACCTGTGCGATCCTATATCGTTGTATATCCCGTATATTTCAGCCAGCGATGGAAGTCCTTGATAAGGATTAAAATTCGCCATAAACACCAGACTACACCTCCTTGGAAGGGCGAGTATTATATCAAACGTAAGTTCTCTTTTTCCTGAAAGTTATGAAGGCTATTATCTCCGCGACAGCCCTGTAGAACTCGGGAGGTATCTCGTCTCCTACATCTACCGCAGGATACATGGCTCTCGCAAGCTCAGGTTTTCTCATTATGGGGACTTCATGCTCCCGAGCTACCCTTATTATCCTCTCAGCGAGCGTCCCCTTTCCCTTAGCCACCACCTTAGGTGCGTTGTCCTTTTCAGCATCGTATCTCAGGGCTATTGCATAGTGGGTCGGGTTCGTGATCACAACGCTCGCCTTGGGAACCTCAGCCATCATACGCCCCCTTGCCATCTCCCTCATACGAGCTCTCACCTTTGCCCTTACCTCTGGCTGACCCTCCAGCTGTTTAAACTCCTCCTTCACCTCTTGCCTTGACATCCTTATCCTTCTCTCGTAGTCCCACTTCTTGTAGGCGAAGTCAAGCAGAGCTATAAGAAAGGCAATGGCTCCAAGGATAAGTATCAGTTTTATCAGCAGGTCTATCATGAAGTTCACCCCTTCAAGGAGGGGCATCTGGGCGGAGTTAAGAACGAGGGACACGCTACCCTTTAGGACAAAGAGAGCTATTCCGAAGAGGAGAGACGCCTTCAGCGTGTTTTTGGAAAGCTCAAAGAGGGTTGTTAGGGAGAACATCTTCTTTATACCTTCAGCTGGGTTAAGCCTCTCCCACTTGAACTGAAGGGGTTTGAGGGTGAATATGAAGCCGAACTGGGCAACGTGAGCACCTATGACTACCAGAACTGTTACAACGAAGAAAGGAACGAGGAGCTTAACTATGTTTGTAAAGGATTCCTTTACAGTTGTACCTGCAAGGAGGGAAAACTCAGAGGGTCTTAAGCCAGATATGGTCATGAGGAAGGCTACCACCTCCCTGAATATCAGTGCACCCGTGAAGAAAATTATCAGGGAAGATACGAGGACGGTGAGGGAGCTTGCTATCTCAACGCTCTTAGCAACGTTCCCTTCCTGTTTCAGTTTGCGCCGTCTGTACGGTGTCGCCTTCTCGGTCTTGTTCTCCTGCGCCATTACTCCCCCGAGGTTTTAAATATAACTCTCTAACCCGAACCTACAAACTTGAGAAAGTTGAGCATATACTCCCTGACATAGGATATGAGCACCAGTCCGAGAACGGGGAGAGACAGTACCAGAACGGTCAGTCCTACCATTATCTGAAGAGGTAAACCAACCATGAAGACGTTTATCTGAGGTATGAAGCGGTTTATCACCGCGAGGATTATGTTGGTGAGTATTGCGGATATAAGGACAGGGAGGGACAGCTTCACCCCCATTGAGAAGCTCCTGTAAAAGAGGCTGAGAAAAACCTCACCGTTAAGGGAGTAGAGGTCAAACCCACCGAGAGGGAATGAATGGAAGCTCTGCGCCAGCCCTACGTAAACAGCTTCCGCACCGCCGACCGCGAGAAATATGGTTGAAGCCAGAAGCGTGGAAAAACCTGCTATCACCGTCGTCTGGGGCTGTTGGGGCAGGAACATCATAAGGAATCCAAGTCCTGTGTTTACAGCGATCACCTCACCAGCTACGAAGACAGTGTCAAAGAGTAGCCTCAGGAAGAAACCCGCCAGGAACCCGAAAAGCGATTCGTGGAGAGCCATCTCTATAAACTCTAAGGCTGAGTGTATCTCCAAGGGCTTTATGTCAGAGAACATGAGGATGGAAACCGCTATAGCGAAGCCCAGGTAAGCTCTCACGAAGTTTGGCAGGAAGAACGTTCCAAAGATAGGGACCATAACCATGAAGGAGAAGACTCTGAAGAATATGAGGAGGATGGTTAGTAAGCTGTTAGTATCTACAGTTATCATCTTATCCAGACTGGAATGTTTATAAAGACTTCCTTTGTGAAATCCACGAGCTTCCCCATCATCCAGCCTCCAAGCAGGAAGATTGTTACCATCGCGGCGACTATCTTGGGTATGTAGGCGAGCGTCATCTCCTGTATCTGGGTCGCTGCCTGGAATATGCTCACCACAAGACCTACGAGAAAGGTGGCTATTAGAACGGGCATAGCCAGAAGGATTGCCATCTCAAGAGCCTTCTGACCCATTGACACGATAAAGTCCGGGCTCATCGCTCACCTCCTACTGATAGCTCCTGACGAGGGAAAGCACCACCAGCTCCCAGCCGTTCGCTAAGACGAAGAGCATTATCTTGAAGGGGAGGGATATTATCTGTGGAGGGATCATAATTATCCCCATGGATATGAGTATAGACGCGACCACTATATCCACTATCAGAAAGGGTATGTAGAGGAGGAAAACTATTTCAAAGGCTGTGGTAAGCTCGCTCACCATAAAGGCTGGTATGAGAATGCTCAGGGGCATGTCCTGGGGTCTTTTGATCTCCTTTTTCTCCTCCTTCCTCAGGTTTGCGACCTCAAGGAAGACCTCAAGGGTATCCTTTCTCGTCTGCTTTAGCATGAAACCCTTTACGGAGTTCGTAACCCTTCTGAAGAACTCCTGGTCGCTTATCCGCTCCTTCATGTAAGGCTGAAGTGCGTTTGTGTTTATGTTTTCAAAGACGGGCTTCATTATGAAGAAGGTCAGAAAGAGAGCCAAGGAGATTATCACCTGATTGGGAGGAACCTGAGGAATCCCTAAAGCCTGTCTCAGGACGGAAAGGACTACCACGATCCTTATGAAGGAGGTGGTCATTATCAGTATGGAGGGTGCCAGGGCGAGCACCGTCAGCAGTATGAGTAGTCTGATAGAGGTGTCTAAGTTCCCCTCTCCTACCCTGAGCTCAATGGGCGGTATCACCTGATTCTGAGCAAGAGCTGTCTGAGCCAGAAGAACCAGTAGTATGAGAGCTCTTATCATCTTCCCTATATATTACATCAGCACCCCTTTCGCTAACGCAGAGGACGTAAGTTCTCCCCTTTATCTCAAGCTCAACGATAAACACATTTCTTGTTATAGGGGAAACTTTCTTTAGTTCAAAGCTCCCTTTACCGCCAAAACCTTTCAGTCCCATGGACTTCCTCAGTATGAGAGGCAGAAGGAACACGACCGCGACCAAGACCACGATGAGAGACAGAAAGACCTTTATCAGGTATCCGGATAGCTCCATTACTCAGCCTGGACAACGAACTCTGTGAAGTATATGTTTCTGACACCTCCCTGAACGAGTATGGTGTTTATTCTCTTTATGAGCTCAAGCTTCAGCTGTTCCCTCCCCTCTGGAGATCTCAGCTCCCTTGACGTCTTGTTGGAGAGTATCTCTATGATGGCGTCCCTTATTATGGGTTCTCTCTTCTTGACTTCCAAAACCACCTCCGGTGAGGATAGCTCAAGGGTTATGGAGACCCTGGCGTACATGGTGAGTTCCGGGTCTGCAAGGTTGACGATGAAGGCAGGTTCAAGCTTGTACATTACCCCCACAGCCTCAGGGGACACCTTGGGCTTGGGAGTTTCCTCTTTCTTCTCCTCTCCTTTCTTGACAAAGAAAAAGAAGTAGGCTCCCGCTCCACCACCTATTAAAAGGATGAGGAGAAGGAGGACGACAAGGAGGAGCTTGCCCTTGCCTCCGCCGGTCGCCTCCTCTGCCTGCTGTGCCTCCCTCTCCTCGTCAGCCATGGCTCCTATTATCTAACAATATTCACAGTCTCATCAAGTATGGTGTTTGCAGTCGTGATAACCCTTGCGTTTGCCTGATAAGCTCTCTGAGCTGTAATAAGGTTTATGAACTCTTTAGCTATATCCACGTTTGACATCTCAAGCATTCCAGATCTCACCTTTTCAGAGCCTCCAGCGAGCAGGACTGTTGGCGTCGTTATTGATGTGTAGAGGTTTGCGCCCTTCTTGGTGAGCTCCTCAGGGTCTGTAAAGACCGCCACAGCAACCCTGTAAAGGGGAAGCGATTTCCCGTTTGAGTAAACGCCAACAACGGAACCGTCCTCTGAAAGGACGTAAACATCCACCAGATCACCTTTTGCGTATCCGTTCTGCTCAAGGGTGATGACAAAGTCGGAGGCGTACTGGTTCACATAGGAGTTCTGTATAAGGTTTGCGTTCGTATCGGAGGTGGGTTCATCGCCTATCGTGAATATCATGCCTGGAGTGGTGGTGAGACCTTCAACCACGCTACCCAGAGTACCACCGGAGGTGGTGTTCAGCGTTTGCGCTGCACCCGTTACATCTGAGGGTGGGTTCCCGCTGTCAAACATCTGGAGGAAGAAGTAGTTCTTGTTTCCGACCGGCACTATGTTGAAGGCGGTACCGTTAGCTGTCTGGGTAGCGCTCTGGTCTATCTTTCCAGTCGCGGGGTCAAATATGAGGGTCTGGTAGTTGTAGGTGTTTCCGCCAGAAGTTTCAGAACCGGCCCTGTAGCTATCAGATATAAGGTTCTCAAGGTTTCCGTCCCCGTCGTAGTCGCTCAGGACGAAGACCCTCCATTCGTTTGCAGATACCTTCTTGAAGTAAACGTCCGCCTGATACTCGTTTCCGAGGGAGTCGTATATGGTGAGGGTGTACTTGTAGTTGTATGATGTTGTGTTAGTTGGATCAAAGGCTGTTGTTGGTGGAATAGCGTCCGCATTCAGGTTTGTGGGCTGGAGGTAGGACATCTGTCCTGTCGGTCTTGGCTGAAGCTGTTGCTCAACGTGGATGTTTTCAAGCCCCGTTCCAACCACTTCACCCTTTTCATTTAGCTTGAAGCCCTGTAGATAGAATCCTCCCGAGGTTACCATGTAACCGTCCCTGCTTAGTCTGAACTCTCCGTCCCTCGTGTAGTATCTGGCACCGGTTATGGGGTCTTCCAGTATGAAAAGTCCCCTACCCTGTATGGCGAGGTCAGTGTTTACACCCGTCTGTTTGAAGTTTCCAATGTTCCAGAGCTTCTGGGTGCTGTCAACTATTACACCTGCACCGTATGTGGTTGACTTTATGGTTCCTGTCACAACGTTCAGCCCTATGGTAACCGAGGATATGACGTCCTGAAAGAGGGGTCTGTGAGCCTTAAAACCAACTGTGTTTACGTTTGATATGTTGTCCGAGGTAACATCGATCCAGAAGCGTGATGCGTCCATCCCTGTGACAGCGTTGAAGAAGCTCCTTAACATATCTCAACCCCCCGTATAGATAATTTGAGAAGAGGAGACCTGCTTTCCCGAGAGCAGGTCAAGCATGAGCTCTCCGTTCACTATACCTGCGGACTTTATGGAGTCTTTGAAGCCCAACTGCCAGCCCGGTAACTCGTAGTCCCCCTTGAAGAGTTTTACGGTGTACTGTCCAGGAGGCAGGTCGCTGACGTTCAGTGGGTTGAGCCCCTTCTCTAAGTCCATCTTAAACTCCTTAACCACATCCTCCCCGTCGTACACCTTCACGGTAACACCCTTCACTTTCTCTCCCGATAGGATCTGATAATCCCCTCCCTTCACCGTATCCAGAGTGTCCGTTGCGAAGACGAACTCCTTTCCTATAAGGTTTATGGTCTGCATGAAGGTGATCTGGTTCATCCATGCGGTAAAGCTGTCCATAAAATTCTTCATGTCTGTGTAGAACTTAACCTGGTTCAGCCTGACAACGTCCTCAATGGACTTGGAGAGATCCTGCTGTCGGAAGGGGTCCTGGAACTTGAGGGTTTCAAGGTATATCTTCATGAAGTCTGTGGCCGACATGTTGTCAAAGGACTGTACGTAGTCAGGACCAACTATCTTGGGTTCTGGAGGCTTTACCTCTGTCCTTGGGTCAATCATCCCTTCTCCCCCTGCTTTCTCTTGAGCTCTTCCGCCAGTATCTCTCCAAAGCTCTTCTGCTGTGCTTTAGCCTTTTTCTCGGCGAGTGCACCCTTGAGGTCGTATATCCTCTTCTCCTTTCTGAGGACGACCTCCTTGTCCTTTACCTCAACCTTGAATATGTCTCCTTCCTTCACCCCCAGCTTCTTCCTCACATCGCTGGGCAGTGCTATCAAGCCTCTTGCCATAACCTTAACTATCTCATCCATGGCTGTGTATTAATATCGGCACATGTCAGATTTTTTCAAGTGTCATTTTCCGAAAAATGTATTGACATTTTCATGTGTTTGACAAAATTCATTATCATGAAGCTTCTGGACGCTGGTGTCCTCCTTGAGTTCTTCTCGGGTTCAGAGGAGGAGGTGGACAGGATAGATGATCTCTTCAGGGAGATGGAGAGGCAGAAGGAGAAGCTCCTCATAACAGAGGAGGTGATCCTTGAACTGGTCTATTACCTTGAACAAGTTTACGGGTGGGAGAGGGAGGTCATAGCTGACGTTGTGAACACCGTCCTCATGGACAGCCTATTTTCGGTTGAGAACAGGGATACGGTGCAGAGCGCCGTAAAGACTTACTCTTCAACTAAGCTGAGCTTCCTTGACTCCCTCAAAGTTGCAAAGGCAAAGAAGAGAAAGGTAAAGGAGGTTATATCCTTCAACAGGAGGTTTGAGAAGGCAGGACTCAAGCTGATTCGCCCCTGAGAGCGGTGTAAAGCCTTGTAAGCTCTTCCAGACTCCTCTCAAAGGAGACGCCTTCCCTGAAGTCCTGTCTGAAGAAGCTGTCTATAAGCTCCTTGTTATCCAGAACCCTGTCAACCGCTGGGTTTGAACCCCTCTTGTACAGACCGAGGTTTACGAGGTCTTCCATAGACTCATAGGAGCTCAGGAGTTCCTTCACGTACATCGCCATCTTCATGTGTTCCTCGCTCACGAGCTTTGGCATGAGCCTTGAGAGGCTCTTCACCGGGTCTATCGCCGGGTACAGTCCAGCGTTAGCCCTCTTCCTTGAGAGGACTATGTGCCCGTCAAACACTCCCACGAGGGCGTCCGCAACGGGGTCAAGGGTTATGTCGTCCCCTTCAACGAGGACGCTGAATATGCCCGTTATGCTTCCCCCGCTCCGGAAGTTACCACAGCTCTCAACTATGTTGGTCATCATGTGGAAAACGGAAGGGGTGTAGCCCTTGAGGGTCGGGGGTTCTCCGGCAGCGAGACCTATCTCCCTCTGAGCCATCGCGAACCTCGTTATGGAGTCCATCACGAGCAGGACGTCCATCCCCTGGGATGCGAAGTGCCTCGCGTGGACTATGGCACTGAGGGCTCCCTTCACCTTTACCACAGGAGGTTCGTCTGCTGTTGAGACGACTACTACGCTCTTCTTCAGCCCCTCTCCGAGGACGTCCTCAACGAACTCCCTGACCTCCCTGCCCCTCTCGCCTATGAGAGCCATGACGACTACGTCAGCGTTGCTGTAGTTTGTGATCATTCCCAGAAGGGTGCTCTTTCCTACCCCCGCTCCGGCGAATATACCCACCTTCTGTCCCTTACCTAAGGTGAACATCCCGTTTATGGAGCGGACTCCGGTGTCAAATATGTCCGTTATCCTCTCCCTGAACATGGGGTTTATGTTGGTTAGCTCTATCGGGAGCTTTTCCGTTGTAAAGACGTTTCCGCCGTCAAGGGGTTTTCCGAAGGGGTTGACAACCTTTCCGAGGAGGGCTTTTCCCGTTAAGGTTGAAACGTGCTCGCTCCTTATGAGCACCCTGTCCCCCGGCTTTATCCCCGACAATCTCCCGTAGGGCATCACTATGCACCTGTCCTCGTTGAACCCTATGACCTCCCCCTGGATCTTCTTTCCCGTAGAGGGGTATATCTCAACGAGGTCTCCCGTCGCACTCCCCGGATTGTACGCCTCAAGGTATATACCGCTTACCTTGACTACCTTTCCGTAAACCTTAACTCCCTTCAAAGACACGTTTGAGAACCTCTCCTATCACCTCTTCAATTATCTCCGCGTGTTTCCTCTCTATTATGAACTTTGGTGTTTCTATCCGGAGCTCTCCCGGCTGGAGCCTTTCATCAGCAAGAACCTCTATGTCAATCTTCTCTCCGAGCTTTTCCCTTATTCCCGCTATAAACTCAAAGACCCTGTCCATGTCCGAGGGGTTCAGAAAGACCTTCACGTTGCCTTTGAAGTCAAAACTCCCCTCAAAGACCTCCTCAAGGATCCTCGTAACTATCTCCTCCTTGGGGATAACGTCTGTCATCAGGAACTCCTTTATCACCTCCTTGGAGAGCTCTATGAAGTCTCCCCTCAGCTCTTCCTTTGCGTTCTTCAGGGCTTTCTCTATGTTCGCGGTCAGCCTTTCCGCGAGGGCTTTCTTCAGCCTCGCATCAACCAGCTCCGATACGAGCTCCTCTATCCTTGAGTTCTTCTGGTTCAGCTCTTCTCTAAGCTTCCTGACCTCCTCAAGGAGCTGTCTGTTCTCTCCCTCTATCTCCTTTAGCCTCTCCTCAAGGACCTTCAGCTCCCTCTCAAGGCTGTTCTTCTCCTCAAGGAGCCTCTGGAAGTCGTCCTTGAACCCCCGGGTGCCTACAGTTTCAACACCAAACAGAGGACGGAACTTTTCAGACATAGGCTTCCTCTCCGCCCAGCTCTATCTTCCCTTCATCTATAAGCTTCCTTATTATCGCAACAACCTGCTTCTGAGCCTTCTCAACCTCTGACTTCTTGACGGGACCCAGGGCTTCCATGTCCTCCTGCATTATCTTTGCAGCCCTCTTGGACATGTTGGAGAAGAACTTATCCTTTATATCGTCCGGGGCACCCTTGAGAGCTATTATGAGGGTGTTCTTGTCCACAGCCTTCAGCGTCTCTATTATCGCCCTGTTGTCAAGCTTTCTTATGTCCTCAAAGGTGAACATCTTCTCCCTTATCTTCTCTTCAAGGGTCGGATCTTCCTCGCCTATCTTCCTGAGAAGGGTCTCCGCTGTTTCCTTGTCAAGCATGTTCATTAGCTCCGCAGCTATGGCAACTCCCTCCTGCTTCTTTATCCCTCCCGCTATGCCAAGAGCCTTTATCTCCTCTGTTACCGTCTCTATCAGCTCTCTCAGGAACTGAGGGGAAACGTTTTCAAGGGTGGCTATCCTCTTCACGACCTCAAAGCGAAGGTTCTCGGGTAGCCACTGGAGTATCTCGGACGCCTTCCTCGGGGTGAGCTGGGATAGGAGCACAGCTATGGTCTGGGGGTGCTCGTTCTTTATAAGACCCACGAGAACCCTCGTGTCTATCTTTTCAAGCTGTTCAAGTCCCTCAGCGACACCAGCCGAACCGAGCAGGCTCTTTATCCTTTCATAGACGTCCGGTGGGAGTATCCCCTGGAGCTGTTCAAGGAGGGTCTCAAGGTTTGAGTACTGAGTCGCTACGAAGCTGTAATCCTCAAGAAATTCCTGAACAGCGGACTCTATGTCGGAGGACGTGATGTCCTTTAACCTCGCTGCGGTAAGAAATATCTTCTGGATCTCCTCCTCTGTCAGCTCTTTCAGGATGTTTGCGGCTACATCCGGGGGGAGCGACATGAGCAGAACCGCCGCCTTCTCAGCCTTTGAAAGCTCTCTTCCCGTAGCCTCCGCCATAACTCTATATTAAAACCCTAAAAATCCAAAATCCTCCGACTTCTTTTGAATATAGCCCTTCTGGACGAGCTTTCCCTCTATTATCGTTATCCACCTTTCAGGCATGCACCCCTTGGGACAGAAGAGATTACAGTTACTGCAGTGGACACAGCTCTGAACGTTGAGGGGCATGAGTTCTACGAGCCGTTCCTCTCCCCTCATGTCTCTGGGATCTTCAAGGACCGTGTAAACCTTCGTAAAGAGGGAGGGTCCTCCGAAGTCCTGACCCTCTAAAAGAGGAGGGCAGACGCTGTTGCATATCCCGCAGAGTATGCAGTCCCATGCCCTTGATGTCTTTCTAAGCTCCTCCGGCATGAGTTTCAGGTTCTCCTCTCTGGGCGCGAACCACACCTTCGCTGACCTGAGCCCCTCGTACAGACTCTCGTGGGATACGACCAGATCCTTTATGGGTGGGTAACCGTCAGCTGGCTCTATGAGGACTTCATCCCCCTCCACCCTCGTGTTGCAGGCGAGCCTGTGCTCTCCGTTTACCTTGACCGCGCAGGTTCCGCATATACTCGCCCTGCACATGGCACGGAAGGATAGGCTCGGATCAAGTTCCTCCTTTATACGGTTCAATACCTCAAGGACGGTGGGTTTGCCCTCAAACTCAAGCTCGTACTCATGGGTTTCAAACTTTCCCTCTCTGTACCTCCTGAGCTTAACCTTCATAGAAATAAAAGATAGTCAGTGGAGAAGGTGATCGGTCGTGAACTTAACGAGGGCGCTCTCGGGGTTTGCAAAGGAGACCTTTACCGAGTAGTCCAGCCTGTACATGAGCTCAAGGAGCTCTCTTGCCTTCTCCTTGGAAATGGAGTCAAGGTACTTTTTGAACTTTACCTTCGCGAACTGGTGCTTCACGCCCACCTTCTCAAGGGCACTGTCAATCCTCTCCCCTTCAGAGATCAGCTCGTGGACGGTGTAGAGCTTGGTTATGTATCCAGAGAGCATACCGATTATCTGTAGGGCGGGAGTTCCCTTCACGTATGCATCTCTGAGAACGCGGAGCGTCCTTTCAACATCCTTCTCAAAGAAGCTGTCTATGAAGTCAAAGAGGTTGTAGCTCTCCCAGGGAAAGCAGACCTTCCTCACGTCCTCCTCCGTGACCTTCTTACCTTCTGAGTAAGCTATCAGCTTCTCGCTCTCGTGTTTGAGCACCATGAGGTTTCCCTGGCACATCTCAACGAGGAGTTCAAGGGCGGGCTCTTCAATGCCTCCAGCCTCACGCTCAAACTTCTTCCTCACTATCTCCTTCACCCTCTTTGGCGGGAGCCTGTCCGCGAGGATGACGTCTCCCCTGACAGAGATAGTCTTGAAGGGCTCCCTCGTAAGCTCTTGACTGGTGAGCTTGCGGTTTACAACAGCAAATAACTTCGTCGTCTTCAGGCTCTTCAGTAGCTCAAGGAAAGACTCCATGCTCTTCTTCTTTCTCCCCAGCTTTTTCAGGAAATCATCAAAGTGCATAAGGAGAACTACCTTGTCCGTTACCGCCGAGAACATACTCCCTTCGGAGGAGAGCTCGTAGAGATCCTCAAGGGTTGTCTCGTCTCCCCATGCGAGGGTGAAGTTATCACCGAACTTTTCTCTGAGCTTCTCAATTAGGGTTCTCAGGAGGAACTCCTCGTCGCCGTGCACCAAGTTCAGGGGTTTTATGGCTCCTTTCTCAAGGACTTCCCTCTGATACTGTATTACCTTGTAGTCCATCAGTCTTCGGACTCTATCTCTATCTCCTCACAGCTATCATCCTCAATGATGAGCTGACAGGTAAGCCTCTCCTCCTCGTCCACCGCGCCTATCCTCCAGAGGGTCTCCTCTTCGTCCTCGGAGGGTTCGTTCAAACACTCAAGACCTTTCAGAACCCTCGCTATGCACACACCACACTGACCGTCCGTGCACCCGAACTCTATGCCAGCCTTCTCTATCTCATGGCTGAGCTCTCCGAACTTAACACCCTTGGGAATATCAAAGACTCTTCCGTTTATCTTTACCTTCATAGCGATAAATTTTACCTTTGGTGGGTCTGGATTGTATGATTTGAGCTATGCTCAGCCCGTCTGGACGCCCTGCTCTATAACCTGCCTCGCCTCACTCTCCGAGGGGACACCCACGAAGGCTAACTTCCCATCCACCACCGAGGAGGGAACGCTCCTGACCATCAGCTTGTTGACCCAGTAGCGCCCCTCGGGTGTGGCTATGTCAAGAACTTCGTACTTAAACCCGTACTCCGCCTGAAGCTTCCTCCACAGGGCATCCGCATGGGGACAGGTTGGACACCACTGAGAGACGAGAAGTATGACGTGCCTGTCCTGTGCACTCATATCACATACACCTCATACATACTATATCCCATTCGTCTATGTGCTCCTTCATCTTCTCAAGGGCTTCCTCGCCCGTCACGAGATCCTTTAGATCCCTTTCAAGGTCAACGGGCTTAACCTTTACTATCCAAGCCTCACCGTAAGGGTCTATGTTTATGAAGTTGGGGTCTTCCGCCACCTTCGGGTTTATGTCTATAACTTCTCCCTCAACGAGGGCGGGAACAGGTCCTGCCCACTTACCGCTCTCAAGGGTGGCTATGGGCTTCCCCTTCCTGACTCTGGTTCCTACTGGCTTTATCCTTGCGTGGAGTAGCCTGCCAGCCCTCGTCTGTCCAACGTCCGTCAGCCCCATGGTTACAGTTCCATCCTCGTTCACCCTCAGCCAGACCTGGTTCTCTATGTCGTAGTAAAGGTCCTTGGGTATCATACACCCCTGATATTCCCAGGCATTCCCGAAATCTTGGGTGCTTTTCTTCTCCATAGAGATAAATATACACCAAATAAACGATCATTTACAGATAAAATGAGCCCTCCTGTGAACTTGCATATTGACCAGAGTCCCAAAAAGGAGTATAGTAAATAATTGATTACTTATTGGAGGGTGCCATGTTTTACGTGTCTAAGATCTCTCCACCGCTCTTCCTCTTCGCTCTCGTAAACCTTCTTATCTCATTGCTGTTGAAGATGTTTTCTGAAACACCCACCCTCTTCTTTGTGATCCTTGTGTTTGGCTTTGTGGGGAACACACTACTCGGGGCAATGTATCAGATAATACCCAACTCCCAGAACAGGAAGCTCTCCTTCCATCAGCTATCCTACGCTGTGTTTCTGGGCGTGCTGGTGTCCTTCGTTCTCTTTTACCTTGGAAGATACGGTTCTGGTTCTCTTCTGTTGGCTGTCTCTTATATCCTATTCTTCCTTCACTCCCTTGTTAACGTTAAGAATTGGGCACCCGTTACAGTGAAGTTCCTCGGCTTCTCAGCCTTTTACCTCGCCCTCGCGTCCCTGTTTCTCGCCCTTCACTTCAACCTCGGGCTTGTTCCCATACAGCTGGCTGTACATACTCTGACAGTTGGCTCCATGCTCAGCGCTGTTTACGGGGTTGAGCTTGCGTGGATACCCATGCTGTTGATGGAGACCCTGAACGTTAGGAAGGCTCAGAGGCTCCTTTACGTAAAGCAGGCTTCAACTCTCCTCATTCTGACCTCCTTTTTACTCATGAACTACAGGCTCATAGCCCTCTCCTCCCTCCTTGAGCTCGGGGTAGCTCTCTACTTCATATACATGCTCTACAAACTGGTTATGCAGAGGCGTATGCCCTCACCTATACCTTACGTGGTTAAGACCTTTTTTATAGCCCTCCCCTTCCTTCCTTTGGGGATAGTTGTGGGGACGTTCATGTCCTCCCACACCAGCGTCCTTCCCACCGTGTACAACATTCACATAGATTTACTGGTTTATGGATTCACAGCCTTCACCATATTCGGTGGTATGTCGCACCTATTCCCAAGGATAATGTGGAACTGGAAGTTCGCAAATAGAAAAGGAGGGAACGTGCCCCCCATAAACGAGCTTGTGGACGAGAAAGGCTTTCCCAGATTTATGGAGTTATCCCTCATTGCTTTTGTCCTCTTCCTCGCACTGGACTCTCTCTTCTCGTCATTGAGGTGGCTATCGGTCTTCCCTTACCTGTTCGTGATAGGGAATTTCTTCAGGATCACCTTCCTGCACTTCTTGAAAAAGTTAAAGGAGGTTGAAAATGTCAGTGGTGAAACCGCTTGAGGAGAAGTACAGCTCCGAATCTCCTGTGAGGGAGCTCGTATATGAGGATGCAAACGCAAAGGTTATAAGGTTCCACCTGAAGGAGGGGCAGGAGATAAAGCCCCACAGATCTCCCTCAAGTGTCTTCATATCCGTTCTGGCGGGTAAACTCAGCTTTTACCTGGGCTCGGAAGAGAAAGAGGAGGTTCTTGAAAAGGGAGCGACCGTCTTCTACGAGCCCGAGGAACTCCACGGGTTCAGAGCACTTGAGGACTCGGTGGTTCAGGCTGTGATAACGCCAAACCCGACCGCTAAGAGGCTGAGTGTTTCCTGAGTTCAAGTGCCTCAAAAGCGCTGAAGGCTATAGACCATACGGTTATAGCGATTTCTGTGCCAAGCCTTATATACTCTGGGTCTAACAGGTTAACAACAAAGTACTCCCTCACGGGACCCATCACCCACAGACCGAAGCTGGTGAGTATTAGGAGCAGGAAGAACAGCCTTGTAAGTATGTAGGGCTCGCTGTCCGGCTTTAGTTTGCTCCTCAGCATGTGTAGGATGGGTTCCCCTGCAAGGAGCAGGCTGGACAGGAATAGGAAGTGAGTGTTCAGAAACACCCTTCTTAGGTCATCTTCCATAACTCACCTTATGTAGGTGATTATCAGCACCACAAGGATACCGAGGAATAGGTTTATCCATACGAAGTTGGGTATGTGTTTGAAGAGCTTTTTTCTCTGGAGGTAGAAGTATATATAGGCGAAGTTCAGAACCATTATTCCGAAGAGAAAGAGCTTTATGTGAAAGAGGGTGTTGGTGCTGAAGTCATGCCTGTAGAACCGCCACATGGACATCCCGGTGATAAAGAGGACCGCTATGGAGAGCCAGACTCCGAGGAAGAACCTCTTTAGAACCTTTTGGGCAAGCGCCCTCTTTGTTTCCTCGGGCTTAAGCTCCTTTAGGACAGGGTGAAGGAAGAGGAGATTGAAGACCATCCCACCTATCCATACCATTGCAAAGAATATATGCAGGAACAGCATAGACTTGTACATAGGCTCACCTCCCTTTAAGGCTTAAAGCATTATAATTCAAAGTCTAAAGGACGCTCTCCGAAAAAGTCCAAGCTCTCAAAAACATAAAACCCTCTCTATAAATTTCTGAAATACGAGCGAAACTCGCCTTTGAACTCCAGGGACTCACCTCTATAGTTAATTACATGGCTGGGCTTCTTTCAAACCTCTTCAGGGTAGTGGGCAGGAAGAGCAGGAAGAAGCTGAAAGAGAAGACGAAGAAGATAGTGGAGAGGGACAGGGTTCTCTACAATAAACTTGCCAAGGCAAGTTAGGACTTGAAATAGCACCGCCTTTGTAGGATAATTCTTTAACCTCGGAGGTTGGAATGGATATAGGTGTTATACCTAACGTGACCCTCTTCATCCAGGCGTTTCTTTTCCTCACCTTTGTGCTGCTGATGAACTTCCTCTACGTGAAACCCTACACCAGGGTGATAGAGGAGAGGGAGCATATCGTAAAGAAGAACCTTGAGGAGGCTTCAAGGGTTCGTGAGGAAGCCAAGGCATACCTGGAAGAAGCGGGAAAGATCCTTGAGAAGGCGCGCTCTGAGGCGAACGCAATACTTGAAGAGGCAAAGAAGGAGGCTAACAGGATAAAGTCTGAGATCCTTGACAGGGCTGAGCAGGAAGCTCAGGAAGAGATAGCGAGGAAGGTTGAGGAGATAAGAAGGTCTCTTGAGGAGGAGAAGAAGAAGCTTGAGGATGCTGTCAAGGACCTTGCCAACAGCATAGTTAAGAAGATCCTCGGAGAGGCGGCATGAATAGAGCTGTTCTGATCCTTTTTGTGGTTTCAAGCGCTGTCTTTGCAAGTGGCGGTGAGGGTGGTGCCCATCACAGTCCCTTAGTGTTGTTCTGGAAGGGATTTAACATACTCCTCTTTCTGGGCGTGGTTTACTGGTTCGGCAGGAAGCCCATAGCGGAATCTTTCAACAACTTCTGGAGATCCCTTACCAAAGGGGTTGAAGACTCAGAAGGTGAGCTCAAGAGGGCAAAGGAGGAACTCCAGCAGGCTAAGGAAGAACTTGAGAAGGCAAAGGTCAGAGCGGATGAGTCCATAGCCCTGGCGAAGGAGTCCGCCCAGACGGAGATTGAGAACACAAGAAAGCATGCAGAGGAGGTGGCTAACAGGGTCAGGGAGAAGGCAAAGGAGACTGTTGAGATAGAGCTGAAGAAGGCAAAGGAGGAGCTCGCCCTCTACGGTATGCAGAAGGCTGAGGAGATAGCCAAGGGTGCCCTTGAGGAAGCCTTCAGGAACCCTGATGTTCAGAAGAGATACATAGAGGCACAGCTCAAGGTTCTGGAGGAGAGAGGAAATGCTTAAGAAGAAGGAGATAGCGAGGAAGGCGGTTCGTCTCCTTGTAAGGAAGCTCCCTAAGGAAAGGAAGGTTCTTATATCAACGGGGGAGTTCATAGGCTTCCTAGCACAGCTCTACAGAAAGAACAGGGATGCCAGAAACTACTTCGTTAGCCCCTTTGTGCCGAAGGAAAAAAAGCTTGAGTTCTTGAAGAATGTTATGGAGAGGTACGAGGTACCCTCCGAAGCGCTGGAGGTCTTTGAGTACCTCGTAGATATAAACGCCTTCTCTCTCCTCCCTGAGATGAAGAGATTGTATGACCACGAGGTTGAGAAGCTCATGAGGATGTCCAAGGGCTTCCTCTACCTTGCGAGGGATGTGGACAGGGAGGAAATAGACAGGATAATAGGTGCGGTTCAGAAAGCTCTCGGGAGGGAGCTTGAGGTAGAGGTCGGCTACGACGAGAGGCTCATAGGAGGTTTCGTCTTCAAAACTTCCGGGTTTGTCGTAGACACGTCCGTAAAGAGACAGCTTGAGAAACTCTTGGTTCACGGAGGTTGATCCCTATGGAAAGAACGCTGATAATCATCAAGCCAGATGCTGTCCAGAAGAGAGCGGTCGGGAAGATAATTGACAGGTTTTTAGAAGAAGGCTTTGAGATAAGGGCTCTGAAGATGTTCAGGTTCACCGAAGAGCAGGCAAAGCAGTTTTACATCGTTCACAAGGAGAGACCCTTTTACGGAGAGCTCGTTGAGTTCATGACCTCAGGTCCCGTTGTCGCCGCGGTTCTTGAGGGAGAGAACGCCATCCAGAGGGTGAGGGAAATAATAGGTCCCACCGACAGCGAGGAGGCGAGGAAGACCGCCCCCAACTCCATAAGGGCACTCTTCGGAACCGACAAGGGAAAGAACGCCATACACGCCTCTGATTCTGAGGAATCCGCGAGCTACGAGATACCCTTTATATTTTCTGGTCTTGAGATAACAGCTTGATGAGCCAAAGACATGTTTATGTCCTTCTGATCTCCGCCTTCATCTCCATAACCCTTTTTGAGGCTCTCGTCGTTCTTTACCTGATGTACTATGCTTACGTTCTCTTCAAAAGAAGAGAAGCCTTCAGGGGGAGGTTTATAAAGCCCCTCTCTCTCTACTCTCTCTCCGTCCTCCTCTCAACCCTTCTGTACACACCCCAACAGATAGGTAAGGCTGTGGAGAGGGGTCCGTTCCTGTTCCTTTACGGGCTGGGAGCTCGCGTGAAGGGGGACAGAGAACTTCTTCTGAACGTTAACCGTCTGTTTATAACGATCGGTGTTGTACTGATCCCGGTAGTCCTTTACAAGTTCTACAAGACAGGACAGCCTGCTCCCCTGTGGGGTGGTTGGTTTGAGGTCGGGGTCTTCTACTCTATATTCTCCCTGTCTGCGATAGGTATGTTCTTAGAGCACAGGAGAGCTGGATACTTTTTCCTCTTTGTGGTCTTTACCTCCTTTGTGTTTCTAAGCATGAGAAGGTCTGGGATGATGGGCTACGGCTTTACGCTCCTACTTTTGCTCTGGCTTCTGAGAGACAGAGTAAACAGGAAGGTTCTCCTGGCTATACTCTTAGTCCTGCTGGCGGGAGGTGTGGGAACGTTCCTTATCCTATCAACTAAGGATGTAAGGTTCAAGACAACCCTTGAGGTCATAACAGGGAGGAGGGAGATAAACGAGGAGACCCTCAACCTCATCTCAACAACCCGATGGAACATAGCCAAAGCCGGCGTAGAGGTGCTCAGAAAGGACCTGAGAGAGGGGAATTACCTTCCCCTGCTTATAGGTCACGGGATAAACTCCGGCTACTACCTTCAGCCGAGGTCTCCGGTCGGAGGAACCTACGAGTCGGTTCTCTTTCTATCTGAATTCATAGAGAAGGGTGCCCTCGGGCTTTTCGGCATACTCTGGATCATGTTTTCCTACTACGTTTACGTCGTAAGGAGGAAATTGAAAGACTTTCTGGAGATCCCTCTTCTGCTCACTCCCTCCGTGCTTTTTGCCGGCTCCATATTCACAGGTTTCTGGGACGCTTTGCTTCCCCTTTACCTCTTTCTGTTTAGAATTGTAGAAAAGGATGACGCTCGGAATTGATCCCAGAAGGATCCTTATGATAGTGGGGCACTCTGCGGGGATAGGGGATCTGCTGAGAGCGTCCGCGAGCTGGAGGGCTCTGAAGAACAGGTTTCCCGAGGCGGAACTCCATCTTGTCCTCCTGACGAAGGAGCCAGGTTACCCCTCCGAGAGACTCATCTCAAAGCATCATCTCCTGACCTCTTTCCACTCCATAGACAAGAGGATCAAGGGTTTAAAAGACTGGCGAAGGTTAGCATCCGATTTCATGAAAATTATTGAGAAGGTAAATCCCGATCTCATAATAGACTTTGAACCTCACGGTTTGAAGAGTTCCTTCCTCTGTCTTCTCGCACGTCTCAAGTACCGCATACCTTCCTTGGGAGTGGGAGAGATCCCGCTCAGATCCCTCTTCTACACCTCTTCCTCGCCTCCCACAAGAAAAGTGCTCAGAAGTGAGGACTACACAGACAGGTTCTTCGTTGTCCTCTCCGCCCTCGGGATAGAGAGGGACGGCATACCGATAGAGATTGAAGAGCCTTTAGAATCGGTCAGGTTCAGGGAGAGCTTTCGCAAAGTGTTTGATATTCCTGAAAACGTGTCCCTCATCGGGCTCAACATAGGTTGCGGTACACCCGATGCACTCTGGAAGAGACCTGATATAGAACTCCTCAGGGAGCTTGTGAGCAAGATACAGGAGGAGATGTCCGCCTTCCTTATACTCACCGGAGCGGATTTTGAAAAGGATGTGAATGAGGAGTTTCTGAAAAGATACAACCTTCCCGCCGTTGACCTTGCGGGAAAAACGAATATACTTGAACTGCCCGGACTCATAAAGTCCTTCTCCCTGTTTGTTACAACCGACAGCGGACCTTACCACATATCGGTCGCCCTCAGAGTCCCAACACTGGGCGTTTTTGTAAAGGACTTTCCATCTTCATACCACAACCATCCGTGGGTAAGGAATATTGTCCTTCAGGAGGAGGCGGATATAGATCGTGCGTTGGAACTCATAAAGGAGCTCAGGGATGAAGTGTAAAGCCCTAATGTATCACAACGTAGACTTCCCACCGAAATCTGCGAAGTTGAAGAGCCTTTACGTAACCCCTCCGCAGTTCAGAAGACAGCTCAGGTTCTTAAAGTCCGTGGGTTACAGCTCTTCTTTTCTCGGCGAGGAGAAGGGGAAAGGGGTCATACTTACCTTTGACGACGCCTACAGGGACTTTTTGGACAACGCACTGCCTCTGTTAGAGGAGTTTGGCTTCAGAGCCTACGTATTCGTACCGGCGGACATGGTGGGCAGGTACAATGAGTGGGACTGGAGGAAACTCAACGTCAAAAAGGAGCTGATGAGCTGGGAGGATCTCAGATTTATAGTTAGCAGGGGGCACAGAGTGGGTTCCCACTCCCTGAGCCACCCGGATCTGACGAGGCTCTCTGACAGAGAATTAGAGAAGGAAGTTCACCAGTCCAAGCTTCTGCTGGAGGACAAGCTCGGCGTTGAGGTGGACACCTTCTGCTATCCTTACGGAAGTTACGACGAGAGAGTTGTGGAGACGGTTAAGAGGGCGGGCTACAGGTTCGCCTTCACCACTGAGCAGAAGAAGTTTTCTCTTGAAGACCCCTACAGGATAGGGAGGATAGGCGTTTTCGGAAACAAGCTCTTCGTTTTATTTAGCTTCATAAAGAAATTTTACAGGTACTGAAGGATGAAGATCCTGTGGCTGAACGGGAGACCCGAAACCAACCCCGGCGGAACAGAACAGCACACGATAGACTTCGTCAAAGCTATCTCAAAGGAAAGAGACATAGAACTTTTCCTCGCTGTCGCCAGAGACAGCTTCGTGGACAGAAATACGGAAGGGGTAAAGAAGTTTTACGTCAGGTTCAGGTCGGAGTTCTCCCCTTTGAGCACTTTGAAGCTTGTGAAGGAAGCTATAAGGATAAAGCCTGATATACTCATAGCCAACAACGGGAACGAGTACCTGAACGCCTTTCTGAGTGCGAAAGTTTCTGGAGCAGAGCTTGTCTTATTCAGACACATGGTGGCGAAACAGCCCCTTCTGCTCAAGAAGCTCGTATTCCCACGGGCATACAGGATACTTGCGGTCAGCGATTACGTTAAGGAGTTCCTCGTAAGAAAGGAGGGAGTGTATGAGGAGAAGGTTGAGGTCGTTTATAACTTCATAGACCCTGAGGAGTTTGAGTTCTCGGAGGAGCGTAGGAGGGAAGCAAGGGAAAGACTGGGCATAGCGAAGGAGGATGTAGTCCTCCTTTACTGCGGTAAGGTGGAGAGAGGAAAGGGTATATACGAGTTCTTAGAGGTTTTTGAGGCTGTAAAGGAAAGGTACAGTAACGTTAAGGCTTTGGTGGTGGGGGGTGGTAGCGAGCTGGAGGAAACAAAGGCGAGGCTGGGAGAGAAGGTAGTTAGAGGACCGCAGAAAAGGGTGGCGGATTTCTTTATGGCTTCAGACATATTTCTCATGCCCACACACGCGGAGGAGAGCTTTGCGAGAACTGTGGTGGAAGCCTTCGCCTCCAAAACAGCGGTTGTAGCTACGAGTAAAGGCAATATACCTTATCTGGTTGAGAACGGGGTCAACGGTTTTTTGGTCAAACCCGGAGATGTCAAAAGTATGCTGGACAAAACGATCAAACTTATAGAGAACAGAGAGCTCAGAGCCTCCTTTCAGGAGAGAGCTCACGGGCTGTATATGAGCAAGTTCCACAGGGATGTTGTTTTGGAAAAGTTTATTAATGCTATCTATAACGACCGCTTATAATTGTATTCCATGAAACCCTTAAAAGGAGAGAGGATATTCACGCCGGGACCAGTTGAGATTCCAGACAGGGTCAGGGAGGTTCTCGGCAGGCAGATAATCCACCACAGGACTCCTGAGTTCAGGGAGGCTTTTCTGGAGACGAGGGAGCTCTTTAAACAGCTCGTTGACTGCAAAGAAGAAAACTTCGTCTTCTTCGCCTCCTCGGGAACCGGAGCCATGGAGGCTTCAGTTCTGAATTTCTTTGAGGAAGGGGACAAGGTTATAGCTGTTGTCGGGGGGAAGTTCGGGGAGAGATGGGCTGAGCTTGGGAAAAAGTACAGACTTAATGTTATAGAGCTTGAGGTTGAGTGGGGAAAGAGCGTTGACCCTGAAGCCGTGGAGAAGCTCCTCAGGGAAAACCCAGACTGCAGGGGAGTCCTCGTTCAGGCATCCGAAAGCTCTACGGGAGCTTATCATGATGTACAAGTACTCGCCCAGATTACTAAGGACACGGACACCCTCCTCGTTGTTGACGCTATAACGGCCCTCGGGGTGTACAACATGAAGCCCCACGAGTGGGGTCTGGACGTTGTTGTGGGTGGCTCTCAGAAAGCCTTCATGCTACCTCCAGGACTCTCTATGCTGTGGTTTTCCGAAAGAGCTAAGGAGAGGCTGACCGACAGGTCTTACTACTTCAACGTAAAGGAGGAGCTAAAGAAACAAAAGGAAGGGCAGACAGCCTTCACTCCCGCAATTAGCCTTATCCTTGCCCTCAGAGAGTCCCTATCCATGCTCCTTGAGGAAGGGATGGAAAGGGTAGAAGAAAGGTACAGACTCATCTCTGAGGGTATGAAAAGGGCGATTGAGGCTCTGGGGCTCAGCATTTTCCCAGAAAATCCCTCCCTTTCACTTACCACGGTTCTACCTCCTGAGGGTGTTGACCCTGAAGCCTTAAGAAGGGAGATGCTCAGGCTCGGTGTAAGGACTGCGGGAGGGCAGGGTAAGCTCAAAGGTAAAATATTCAGGATATCCCACATGGGGATGGATGTAATGGACATGCCGGTAGCTCTCTCAGCTCTGGAACTTGCTCTGAGGTCTCTCGGACACAGTTTTGAGTTTGGTAGGGCTGTCGGTGAGTACCTGAGCGCTGTACACCCCGGTGTTAAGGATGGATAGGCTTCCCCTCTCGGTCGCGATAATAACTTACAACGAGGAGGACATAATAGGCAGGACGCTGGAATCAGTTAAGGACATAGCCTCCGAGATAGTGGTGGTTGACTCTCGCTCCACGGACAGGACGAGAGAGATCGCCGAGTCTTACGGAGCAAGGGTTTACGTTGAGGACTGGAAGGGGTACGCTGGGCAGAAGAACTCTGCCCTTGAGAAGTGTACCCAAGAGTGGGTACTTTTTCTGGACGCAGACGAGGTGGTCTCTGAAGAGTTAAGGAAAAGCATAAGAGAGGAGCTGAAAAACCCAAAGGCGGACGGATACTTGATAAACAGAAGGACTTATTACATGGGTAGGCTTCTCAGATACACATGGCAACCCGAGTGGAGGTTGAGGTTGGTTCTTAAAGGTGCTAACCCTAGATGGGAAGGAAGGATACACGAATCCCTTTTCATAGACGGTAAAACAGCAAAATTGAAGGGGTGCTTACTTCACTTCCCATACAAGAGTGTAAAGCATCAGATAGTTAAAGGTATTGAATTTGCTAAAATAGATGCCGAAGATAAGTTTGTTGCAGAAAAGAAGGTTTCCTTTACTAAAGACATTGTGTTCCGCCCTGTATGGACTTTTTTAAAAGAATTTATAATCAAAAAGAGCTTCCTTGATGGTAAAAGAGGCTTCCTCATAGCTGTAATAGCTTCATTTTACACCTTTATGAAATACTCTTTCCTTTACGAGAGGAACCTGAGAAGCTCCCTTGGAGATAAGCTGTGGGAGAGAAATCCAGAGTAAGCGTCATAATCCCCGTTTATAACGGGGAGAAATTTATAAAAAAGGCTATAGAATCAGCTCTGAATCAAACTATAAGTCCTGATGAGGTGATAGTTATAGATGACGCTTCTACAGATAAAACGTGTGAGGTTGTTGAATCTCTGAGGGATAAAAGAATTCTGTATTTTAGAAATGAAGTTAACAAGGAAAGGGCTTATACAAGAAACAGAGGTGTAGATATAGCTAAGGGAGAATTCATATTCTTCCTTGACTACGATGACGAATGGAAAGAAGACTATGTAGAGAGCTCTTTGGAATATCTTGAAGAGGGATACGACGTTGTCTATTCAATTCCCAGAGAGTTTATAGATGAAAACAGTGAGGTAATCAGGGTGTCAAGAAAACCCATACCAAGAGATGATGGAGAAGTTATCTTCAGCTCTTTGGTAGGTTATCCCTCCGCAACATCTCTCAGGAGAGAAAGTTTTATTAAATACGAAAACGAATACATCCCGAGGGAGGACTGGGAGCTGTTTATCCGCTACTTTCTTGAGGGAAAGGAGATCAAGATACTGGACAACAGAAAGGTTATGATAAGGGAGCATGGGGAAAGAACGAGCAACAATCCCCGATTTATGCGTTCAACGCTTAGACTTTACGAGAATTATAGAGAAAAGATTCCTGATAGATACATCCCTTACTTTACACTACATACAGCTCTTATATGTATGAGGTTTGGAAACTTGCCTGTCGGCTGGTTCCTGCTATTTAAATCAGTTCTAAGGAAGCCATCCCTCTTGAGAAATTCAAGGAATATAGTAAATGCCTTAAAATGGGGGCTCAGAGTTGATAGATTTATCAAGCATATCAAATAGAAGGTTGCAACTTTTTAAATAGATTTATATACTTGTCAACAGTATTCTCTATGGAATAATTACTCGCAGTCTGTATTGCATTTTTTGAAATCTCCTCTTTCCTGTTGTCGTTCATCTTAATTGCTGTCATTATCTTATCCGCCATCGCTTTATAATCCCCCACGTTTACCATGAAGCCATTGTACCCATCTATCAAATATTCTGGTATGCCTCCTGCGTTTGTTGATACAACTATCTTACCCGTTGCCATAGCCTGCAAGACAGCACCTGCTATCCCTTCAGAAAAAGAACCAAATATAAAAATGTCCGAAGCCTGAAGCAGTTCATGCACATCCTCCCTGAACCCAAAACCAATACATCTGTCCTCTAATTCAAACTCTTTGAAGCTTGCGAGTGCTTCTTCGGAATCCGTTCCGCTTCCAACGAACAGCATCTTGAAGGGTTGATTTCTGATCAGGGATAGTGCCTTCAGGATAACCTCTTGACCTTTGCGCCAAGGTTGCCAGTTTGCAACGTTTATTAAAAGTATTTCCCTGTCTGATATTCCCAGTCTATCCCTAACCCGAGCCCTGATTTCCGGTACCGGTTTGAACCTGCTCAGGTCTATACCGCTCTCAATTATCTCAACTTTATTGGGAGGAAAGGCTTTATTTTTTAGGGCTTCACCTACTTTTTTTGATACAGCAACTATCTTAGATGCTATTCTATACTTGATCTTTCTTGACAAAAAGCCCGGCATGAACCCTGATCTTCTGAGAGCTATTATCTTGGGTTTTTTCTTCAGGAATGGATAAACAAACCACACATAGTCCAGAGAATGAGAGGAATGGGCTATAACAAAATCATATATTCCCTTATCAATTATGTTTTTAAGCTCCACTAAATTAACGGGATTTATCCTTGATAATCCGCTCTTGTGTTCTCCGTAAAAGTGTAAATTCACTTTACCTTGTAATTTTTCTATCATTTCCGAGTGATTTTTTGCTAAAGCCATCTCACTTTCTATTCCCCTTTTTTTCAGATACAGGGTTATTAAATAGGACTGCTCCTTTGTTCCACACCATCCTGTTCCATCTATGACATTCAGGACTTTCATATGCTGGTATGATACTGAACGACATGATAGGTGCACAAGTTTAAAATTATACCCATGATCAAATTTGGGACGGACGGATGGAGGGCGGTAATAGGAGACCAGTTCACCTACGAGAACGTCAGGAAGGTCGCGCGTGCCCACGCTGAGGTTCTAAAAGAAAAGGGACTTAAAAGAGTCCTGGTAGGCTACGACTGGAGGTTCTCCTCTGAGAACTTCGCAAGGCAGGTTTACGATGTCTTCGTCTCGGAAGGTCTTGAGGTGAAGCTGACAAAAAGGGCATGCACTACCCCTATGGTCTCCTTCTGTGTCAAATACCTGGGCTTTGAGAACGGGGTCATGATAACCGCATCCCACAACCCGCCTGCCTACAACGGCTACAAGGTGAAGGAGAGCTTTGGAGGCTCCGCAACCCCGGAGTTTGTAAGTGAAATAGAAAAAAGGCTCGCCGATGTGTCCGGAGAGCCTGCACCTTCCGCAGAGCCCCAGTTTATAAACGTTGAGGAGGGGTACCTTACGAGGGTGAGGGAGCAGGTGAGCCTTGAGCTTTTCAGAGAAAGGGAATTCAAGGTAGTCCACGACGCCATGTACGGGACATCCTCTGGGCTCCTTTCAAGGG
>WGFS01000160.1 GCA_015492115.1 Aquificaceae bacterium | reverse complement strand
GATTGAAGGGAAGGAAGGCGAGGAAGGCTATTAGCAGGGCTAAGAGGACGGGCTTCATGCTCTATTTATGATATACTTTTACAACCATGATCAGGGTTGAGATAGTTACTCCTCAGGGACTCTCGTTCTCAAGGGAGGTGAACTCCGTTAACATACCCACCACCGAAGGTGAGATAGGAGTCCTCCAGCAACACATGTATCTCATGACCCTCCTCAAACCGGGGCTGGTTTACTTTGACGGTGATGAGAAGAAGGGTATGGCTGTAACCTACGGAGTTGTTGACGTTACACCCGAGAAGGTTCTCATACTCTCGGAGGAAGCTTACGAGGTCGGCGATATAGACGTTGGAAAGGCAAAGCAGGAGTTTGAGGAGGCTGTCAGGAAGCTCGCGACAGCCCAGACTATGGAAGAGCTCAAGGAGTGGGAGAGGGTCAAGGAGAAGGCACAGGCTCTTCTTGAGATAGTTGAAAGGGTCAGGTAAAGAGTTTCAGTTTTTCCGGGGAAAGCTCCGCCTCATACAACCCGAGGAACACAGAGTCTCCGTTGACCTCGTGGTCTTTCTTTCACACGTAAAGGGCATTAAAAAGAGCTCAAAGGTAGCGGATCTTGGGGCTGGCTTCGGTTTTCTCTCCTTCTCCGTAGCCAAGAAGTTCGGATGCAGGGTTCTCGCAATAGAGAGGAACGAGGAGGCTTTCAACCTCCTCAAAGAGAACATAAGGCTGAACTCCCTTGATGAGCTCGTTACCCCTGTGAAGCTTGATATAAGGAAGGTTGAAGAGGGTTTCAGGAGGGGAGAGTTTGATGCGGTGCTGGCGAACCCTCCCTTTTACCCCAGGGAGTACGGTGTTGAGGATGGGGGCTTTCACTTTGAAGGGGACACAGGGCTCAGGGACTTCATCTCAGCCTCCTCCTACCTGCTCCGAGACGGAGGATACCTTAACCTCCTCCTTCCAGCCTTCAGGCTCTACGAAGCCTTCCTCTACATGAAAGAGTTCAACCTCCCACCGAGGTTCATGAGTGTCATCTACCCCACTGTAAAGAAGGAAGGGAAGCTCTGCATTCTATCCTCCGTGAGGAACGTCCCGGGACCACTGAGGGTGGAGAAACCCATTCTCATAAACAGGGAGGAAGGTGGCTATACTCAGGAGGTTGAGAGCCTTCTGGAGGGGTTTCTCTGATGTGCTATAATAAGCGGAATGAAGCTCCCTGAGAGACTTGTAGAGAGGATTGCGGAGAGGATCGTTGATGAGTTGACCGCGGAGAAGATAATAGAGCCTGAAGACCCGGAACTCTTCAAGAGGAAGATAATAGCTGTCTTCAAGAAGGCGGAGGAGGAGGAGAAGCTCTTGGACGAGAAGACTAAGGAGATACTGAAGGAGAAGATGAACCTCCTTGAGGAGACCGACCTTGATTACAGAACCGCCTTTAGAGCTGTAAAGGCTAAGCTCGCCGAGGAGATGAAGATAAACGTAAACAGAAGGGAGAGGATGAACCAGGTAGCCAACATGATAAGGGACCTGATAATGCAGGACGAGACCGTTGAGATATACGAAGACCCACCCATAATAAGGAAGAGGGTCGCCGAGATACTGAGGGAGGCTGTGAGGGAGGAGGAAGAGATAGAGAGGAAGGTGAGGGAGAAGATAAGGCAGTACTCAAGAAACATCCTTGAAGGGACACCGGAGTGGAACATCCTCTATAGGAAGATATACGAGGACGAGCTCAAGCAGAGGGGTCTTGCCTAAGGCAGGTAAGCTATCGGGTTCTGTCTTATACCGTACTTTATAACCTCGTAGTGGAGGTGGGGTCCCGTTGTCCTTCCTGATGAACCCACGTAGCCTATGACCCTGTTCTTTGCAACCCTCTCCCCTCTCTTAACGGACACGGAGGACATGTGGGCGTAAAGGGTAACGTACCCGTAGCCGTGGTAGAGAACGACCGTGTTCCCATAACCTCTTACCCATCCTGAGAAGAGAACGTAACCTTCGGCGGTCGCCACCACCTTGCTCCCGTAAGGAGCTCCTATATCTACACCGGAATGAAACTCCCTCGCACGTCCCATCCTCCTCCATCCGTAGTCCGAGGTTATTATCCCAACCACGGGCCATATATCGGGTCTGGCGTTCTCAACAGTCTTTATGTCCAGAAGCTCCCTGAGCTCCTTTGGAGTATCATCGTTAAGGGGTTGTGGGGGAAGGAGGAGAAACTCTTCCCCCCTCTTTCCAAAGACACCTCCCACTATCAGCAGGAGGCTAAGTAGTAGAACCTTCCTCATCAAGGTAGAAGACTTCGTCGGATATGGGCTCGTTCCACCTCTTGAAGCCGGGAAGGGTCTCTATCCTGTACCACGCCGACCTGTACCATATGTCTGTTGGGTTTCTCTTCACCGGTGCTATCTGGGCAGCCCTCGTCTCGGGGTGGTACTCCCAGTTCATGTAGTGGTTGAAGTCCTGAACTATGTCCGTTATGACCGTCCCGTACTCGTCTATCAGCGTCTGCTGAAACTCCTTCCACCTGAATATGGAGGAGTCCCTGAGCGTGAGCCCGAAGTAACCCGCACAACCTTCATCCTTCAGGGTAGCTATACCCCTACCTATGAAGGCTCTGAAGGCTGAGAAGGTCTCGGGGGGATCCGTTATGAATACGTCAAACTGTCCGAGCATGTCCTCTCCGTAGGGGTTTCTGAGGTCCCATACCATAGCGGTCGCGTTGTCTATGCCGAGCTCCTTGAATATCCTGTTGTCAAAGTCTATCAACCTCTCGTCTATGTCTATAACGAGAACCCTGTTAGCTTTCCTCGTGAGGGCGACCGCGAGCCCTGTGAGGTCGTCCTCCGCGCCCATGACTATGATGTCCTTTCCCCTCAGGTCTCCCCTTGAGTCTATGAAGAGAACCCTTGAAACCGTGGTCTCCGGTGTAACGGAACCCTGGTCGTAGTCCCTTATAGCCTTGGGTCTATCCTTTGCGAGCTCAACGAAGGTCCTGTAGAGCTCCTTGTCCGCATAGAAGGGGTATCCTCTACCCTCGCAAGCCTGACAGGAGTAATCAACGATGGGCTCTATCCCGAGTTCGGCTACGAGGTCGTAACCCTTCTGGGTGAGGAGTATGTCCTCCTTGTCGTTTATAAAGAGCAATCCTTCGGATATCAGCTTCTTGACTATGCCAGACGCGGCAGGCACCGGCAGGTCTGAGAGGTCAACGATCTTCCAGAAGTCACCCGTCACGAGCACCGCGGAGAGGACTCTCTCAACATTCCTCCTGTGGAGCCTGACCTTGGTTTCCTTCTGAACTTCCTGAGCTACGCGTGAAAGTAGGTCCAATCCTTCACCTCCGGGAGAATTTGGAAAAGCGGACTTAATATTATAAAGGGATATGGTAAGGCTTGACAAACTTCTTTTTGAGAGAGGTCTTGTGGATTCAAGGGAGAAGGCACAGGCTCTGATAATGTCCGGGCAGGTTCTCGTTGAAGGGAGAAGGGTTGACAAGCCCGGCTACAGGGTGAAGGAGTCCGCAGAGGTTGAGGTTCTATCTTTACCCAAGTACGTTTCCCGTGGCGGAGAGAAGCTTGAGCACGCCCTCCGGAAGTTCAACATAGACCCCTCGGGCTGGGTAGTCCTGGACGTGGGTTCCTCTACGGGAGGCTTTACAGACTGCCTCTTACAGCACGGTGCGGTGAGGGTTTACGCGGTGGACGTGGGCAGGGGTCAGCTGGACTTCAAGCTCAGGAAGGACCCGAGGGTAGTTCTCTACGAGAAGACCGATGCGAGGGCGCTCACAGAGGAACATGTCCCCGAGCGGGTTGACCTGATAACCGTGGACGTATCCTTTATATCCCTCACCAAGGTCTTACCGAGCGTAGCGAGGTTCTTGAAGGCCACAGGGTACATACTCGCCCTCGTCAAGCCCCAGTTTGAGCTCAGCCCTAAGAAGGTCAGGAAGGGCATAGTCAGGGAGCGCGAACACAGGAAGGAGGCTGTACTAAAGGTTGCAAACTTCCTAAAGGAGATAGGTTTCTACGTGCACGGTATAGTGAAGTCCTTTCCAAGGGGGACGAAGGGCAACGAGGAGTTCTTCATCCTGGCTTCCCGCAGACCGAAGGAGATTGAAGTTGAAAGAGAGGTTGAGAAGGCTCTTGAGGAGATCGGTTCCTGAGCTAAAATCGGAGCGCTTTTTCCCGATGATTTCAGAGAGCCTGAGATTATACTATTTGGGAGTTAAGTATGCCCGGAAGGGAGAGGGCACAGGGAGAGCGGATGGATGGACACGAGGGAAAACGCTCTGAAGCTTTACAGGGAGTTCATCCCAAAGCTTCTTGAGTGCGGGACGGAGATAGACGAACACTACCGGAGGTTCAGAGAGCTTAGGCTAATGGAGGATGACCTCTCCTTTCAGTCCGCACTTCTGAACGTTGAGCACGCCTTCTTCATGGTGGTTCAGTCCATGAACATCCTCAGGGAGAACCTGAAGCTCTTGGAGACAGCAGTTAAGAAGAAGGAGATAGAGTGATGGCTATCAAGGCTCTGCTTCTGGACAGGGACAGGGAGGTCTTCCCCCTGTTGGGAGACATATTCAACGTGACGGGGCACAAGCTCCTCATAGCGACCAACGACAACATGTTCAGGGATCTCGTCAACTCAACGGACATAGACGTGGTGATGGTCAACCACACGGACGTGAAGGCATGGCTCTCCTCCTGGAAAGAGGACAACATACCCCTTCCCTTCTTCCTATTGGACAGGGACGAGGAGGAACTGAGGTTCAGGAACGTTGGATTTTCAGAGCTCAACTACATTAAGAAGCCCTTTAACCCTCTTGAGCTCCTGAACAAGCTCAACTACCTTTACAGGTTCAAACCCGAGGAGGACGCCCAACAGCTCGGGCT
>WGFS01000159.1 GCA_015492115.1 Aquificaceae bacterium | reverse complement strand
CTCATAAACAGGCACAGCGGTAAGAACATCTACGCGGTGGGAATATCGGGAAGGGACGGGAGGCTCCTGAGAGCGAAGAAACTGGACAAGGAAAAGTACTTTAAAGACCTCGGTCTCCCCGTTCCCGAGGAGGACATAGGCTACGTGGGAGAGGTGGTGGGCGTGAATCAGGAGCTTGTAAACTCCCTCATTGAGAGGAACTTCATACCTGTGATAGCTCCCGTGGGCGTGGGTGACGAGGGAGAGGCTTACAACGTGAATGCGGACGTGGCAGCTTCCGAGATAGCGAGGTCAATAGGGGCTGAGAAACTCATATTCCTGACCGACACCGAAGGTGTGAAGAACGAAAAGGGAGAACTCATATCCTCCCTCACCAAGGAGAGGGCGGAAGAACTCATAGGGAACGGAGTGATAAGGGAGGGAATGATACCCAAGGTCAAGTCAGCCCTCAGGGCTATGGAGGGTGGAGTGAACAAGGTTCACATCATAGACGGAAGAGTCCAGCACTCCATACTCCTTGAGGTCTTCACCGAGAAGGGTATCGGCACCGAGATAGTTCACTCGCAGACCTGACACCCGCCGAGGGTTAGCTGTCTTATCCTCACAGTGGGCTGAGCGTCAGTGACGGGAACCCCCTGTCCGTCCTTACCGCAGGTGCCTATCGCCCAACCAAGATCGTTGCCCACCGCATCTATGTCCTGAAGTGCCTTGGGACCGTTGCCTATTAGAGTCGCACCCCTTATGGGGTAAGTTATCTCCCCGTTCTCTATCATGTAGCCCTCCATAACCTCAAAGACGAAGTCCCCCGTGACGGTGTTCACCTCTCCACCGCCCATCTTCACCACGTAAACACCTCTCTTGGTGTCCTTGACTATCGCCTCCGGGTCGTCCTTACCCTGATCTATGTAAGTGTTGGTCATCCTCACTATGGGTATGTGGGCGTAGCTCTGGCGCCTGCCGTTTCCGGTGGACTCCCTTCCCTCCTTCATCGCCCTCAGCCTGTCGTACATGTAGCCCACCAGGTAGCCGTCTTTTATAAGAACCTTCCTCTGTGCCGGGACTCCCTCGTCGTCTATGGTGAAGGAGCCGTTGTGCTGGGGCAGTGTCGCATCGTCTATAACAGTGACCAGATCGCTCGCCACCTTCTCGCCCACCTTTCCCGCATAGACCGATAGCCCCTTCTGGACGAGATCCGCCTCAAGCCCGTGACCCACCGCCTCGTGGATCATAGTTCCCCCTGCCTGAGAGGAGAGGACAACGGTGAACTGACCTGCAGGTGCTGGCTTTGCGCTCAGCATGAGGAGTGCCCTCTCCGCAGCCTTTTGAGCGACCGCCTCCGGCGGTGTTTCCTCAAATATCTCAAACCCCTTCCTTCCCCCCAGAGACTCGTAACCCCTCTGGAGGACTTCCCCGTCGCTCGCGACCACCTCCACGAAGAAGACCACCCTCTTCTGGGTGTCCTCCGTCATCTCTCCAAGGCTGTTTACGATCAGAACCTCACGGGTCTTGTCCATGAGGACGGATAGAACCTGCTTTATCCTGTCCCCGTAGCTCCTTGCCTTATCCTCAGCCCTCCTCAGTATCTCAGCTCTGAACTTCATGTCCGCGGTGTCCGGATCTATCACCACGGGCGTCCAGCCCTCCATGTATTTGAGCCCTATGGCAACGGGTCCGTAGCCCTCACCCCTCGCGAGGGTCTTGGCGAGCTCCAGGAGGTTCTCAAAGGTGGGCTCTGTGGTGTACCCGTAAAAGGTCTTGCCCTTCTTTATGAGCCTTATTCCCACGCCCTCATCGTAGCCGTGGGAGACCCTGCCCAGCTTCCTGTCCTCAAGCTCCATTCTGGTAGTCCTTGAGCGCTCGTAGAATATCTCTCCGTACTCACCGCCCTGAGAGAGCAGGTTGGAGAGGATAAATCCCGCCTTGTCCTTTATCAGCTCCTTAACCTCGTTCACCCTGTCCTTGACCATGGTTCACCTCCTCAGAAGTCCAGCTCCTCAAACCTTGACTCACCTAAAACCTCAAGTCCTTTTACGTGCTTCTTGAAGCCTTCCACGATATGAAGGAGCTCCTCAAACCTGTCGGGAGAAGCTATTATATCCACGATCCCCTCTCCCTTCCTGCGAGTCCTTGTGAGGGCTACCCTGTCAAGACCGTCCACCAGGGAGTTGAGGAAACCAACCTCGCTTATGGGAACCTTTACGGTAAGTATCCTCGCTTTTATCTCACTTCTTCTTTCGCTCATACTTTACAACCTTGGCGTTGAAGAGCTCCATGACCTTCAGAACAGACTCGTCGTACTCTCTTTCTGGTCTTTTTTTTTCTGCACCTCAAACTCAACCTCTGGCAATTTCTTTTTGAGGTTCTCAAACTCTTCTTTAAAAGTTCTGTAGGTGTCCTCGTCTATTTGAAAGACCTCTACACCGTCCCTTTTTACCCTCTGGGCGCCACTCAGGGCTTTGTAGGCTACTGGGGAGAGGAGCTCCCTTAATCTGTCCTCAAGGGTATCCTTTCTCTCCGCCTTGCCTTCACCTTCGGGGCTGGAGGGTTGGACTCCCGACGTGAGAGCCTGGGATATGGGGAGTATCTCTTTGATAATGGTGCTCTTTATGACCGCAAGTTCGTAAGCCTTTATGGCGGGTCTGCTCCTTGCCTCCAGTCTTCCCCTGTTTACGAGGTTCTCAAGGTAAAGGAGAGCTTCCAGAGGGTAGTTCTTGAACTCTTCGTAACTTTCCGGGTTCTCCACAACCCCGGAGGGGTCCTTCATACTCCTGACGAGTACTGCTCTCCTGACCTCCTCCTCAAGGCTCTCCCAGAACTTGGAGAGGTTGTATCCCTTCCTGTAGAGCTCGTTGAGCTGGGTGAGGGCTGAGTCAACCTGAGAGTTGAGGAGTAGCTTCATGAAGTCCCTTACCTTGCCGGCACTGAGTATGCCGAGGAAGTTCTCAACTATCTCCCGGGTAATCTTCCCCTCTCCCAAGACGCTCGCCTGGTCAAGGAGTGAGGCTGCGTCCCTCATACAGCCCTCGGATGCCTGGGCTATGGATTTTAGGGCATCTTCCTCACACTCAAGCCCTTCCAGCTCGCATATTCTCTTCAGGTACTCAACCACCTTATCCTCGCTGACCCTCCCGAAGATTATCCTCTGGCACCTTGAGAGTATGGTGGGCAATATCTTCTCGTACTCGGTTGTGCAGAGTATGAAGACAGTCCTCGGAGGTGGTTCTTCCAGGGTCTTCAGGAGTGCGTTGAAGGCTTCCTTGGTCAGCATGTGAGCCTCATCTATTATGTAAACCTTGAACTTCCCCTTTATGGGAGTGTAGGAGACCGCCTCCCTGACAGCCCTGATGTCGTCTATACCTCTGTTTGATGCTGCATCCATCTCTATCAGGTCCGGGAAGTTCCCCCTGTCTATCTCCTGGCAGTTCTCACATTTACCGCAGGGTTCACCCTCCTGTGGGTTCAGGCAGTTAAGAGATTTGGCGAGGATCCTCGCTATGGTGGTCTTGCCCACACCCCTGGGTCCTGCGAAGAGGTAAGCGTGGGAGACCCTGTCGTTCTTTACTGCGTTCTTCAGAACCCTTACCGGAACTTCCTGACCAACTACCTCTCTGAAGAACCTCGGTCTGTATTTCCTCGCGAAGGGAACGTACATGACAATATTTTACCCCGCACCCGAGACGGCGGGCTTACCCTTGCTCCCTTTCGGGCCTGGGGGAGTTCACCCTGTCCCGTTGCGGGGCTTTTTATAATATACGTCAGCAGGGGCACTCTTTCACGCCAAGTTTTCTGTAAAGAGAAACTACCGGACACCAGTTCGTGAAGGCTGACTGTATCTGGTTGAGAGCCATGAAAACGACGAATGCCTTCCAGAAGAGACTGACGTTGCTTCCAGCAAGCCCAAAGAAGAAGACTATGAGGAGCATGACTCCCGATGTTAACCTGAGAGCTCTATCCATACTCATACCTCTGACCTCCTGTCATTAGTTTATTAGAATATTCTAATATCCTTATCCAAGTTTGCAAGAGATAGGTGGGAAAACTATATTAAATAGAAATCCATACCAAGGGAAGTGAGCCATGGTTACCCTAAATCTGAAAGAGATCTTTGAGAAGTATGATGTCTTTGAAAACAGGTACCTTATCCCTCCGGAGGACATATCCCTGCCCGCGGAGGTTGGGGAGATAAGGTCGCCTGTGGAGGTTCTACTCAGGATTGAGAAGGACAAGGAGGGATACAACGTCAGCCTGAAGATGGTGGGAAGCGTTGAGCTTGAGTGTAGCAGGTGTCTGGGACTCTTTGAGAAAGACCTGTCTCAGGAGAGAAAGAAGCATATAGAGTACTACCCGAGGGAAGAACATCTTTCCCTCTCTCCCGAGGACCTTGATGTCTCCTTTATGGAAGAGCCAGACGTCATTGTCCTTGAGGACCTCGTCAGGGAAGAGATACTCCTCAGCGTTCCCATGAAGCCCCTGTGCAGACCCGACTGTTCCGGAGTTTACCATGCGGTGATATTTGAAGAGGAAAAGGAGCACCACACAGACCCCAGATTTGCTATACTAAAAGACCTGCTCACCGGATAGGAGGTTCGTAATGGCTGTTCCAAAGGCAAAGACTTCAAAGTGGAGAAGGAATCAGAGGAGATCTCAGAACTTCTTCAACAAGTTCAGGAGGAGAATTCCCTCCCTTAGTGAGTGTCCCAACTGTGGAGAGAGGATACTTCCCCACAGGGTATGTCCTTACTGTGGACACTACAGGGGAAGGGAAATTATCAGCGTTGACTGATGGAACATTACAGCTTTGCCCTTGACTGCAACGGCGGAGACTACGCACCCTTAGAGATAGTCAGGGGCGGAATCTTAGCGGTCAGGGAGTTCGGCTACAGGGTCTTTCTTGTTGGAGACGGTGAAAAGATAGAGAACATTCTCAGGAAGGCTGGAGAGCTTGACAACCCTCTTCTTGAAATAGTCCACGCACCGGAAAACGTTGATTTTCATGAACCTCCCTCAAGCGTTCTGAAGAAGAAGAACTCTTCCCTCTACGTGGGAGCCAGGCTCGTCAGAGAAGGTAGGG
>WGFS01000158.1 GCA_015492115.1 Aquificaceae bacterium | reverse complement strand
GATAAAAGGGTTGTCGTCGGGGAGATATTCAGGGAAAAGGAGTTGAGGAACTTTGATACAGTCCTCTACTTTGAGGAGACGAGACCCTTTCTGAAGGTTCAGGAGGGGTGCAACAAGTTCTGCACCTTCTGTGTGATCCCCTTTGCGAGGGGGAAGGTCAGGAGCGTTCCCAAGGAGAAGGTTGTAGAGCAGGTCAGAATCCTCGCTGAAAGGGGTTTTAAGGAAGTAGTCCTCTCAGGAACCCAGCTCTCCCAGTACGGTTGGGACATAGGAAGCTCTCTCTACGAACTGTTGATTGAACTCCTAGATATAAAAGGAATAGAGATAATCAGACTGTCCTCCATGCACGTAAAGGAGATGGACGAGAAGCTCCTCGCTCTGATAACGAGAGAGAGTAAGATAGCCCCCCACTTTCACCTGTCTCTGCAGAGCGGTTCCAGAAGAATACTTGGGCTTATGGAGAGGGGCTATACCCCCGAGGAGTTCAGAGAGGTGGTTGAGTTCATACTCTCCAGAAGACCCGAGTCTGCGATAGGGACGGACGTTATAGCGGGGTTCCCGACAGAAAGGGAGAGGGACTTTGAGGAAACCCTTGAGTTCATAAGGGAGATCCCCTTCGCATACCTCCACGTCTTTCCATACTCGGACAGACCCTTTACGAAGGCGAGCGGGCTAAAGCCCAAGGTTCCTGAGAGGGTGAAGAAGGAAAGGGTTAAGGCACTCAAGAATATAGATGAGCAGAAGAGAGAGGAGTTCAGGGAGAGGAACAGGGGGAGGAAGCTCAGGGCGATAGTCCTATCAGAAGGAAGGGCGCTCACAGAGAACTACATAGAGGTGGAGGTCTCCAAAGATCACAGCCCGGGAGAGCTTGTAGAGGTAGCCCTCTAAGGCATGCTGATCCCGAGCTCTGAGAGGGTCCTGTCCCTCAATCTCTTCAGGAGCTCTCCCGCTGACTCTCCGTCCCTGGGATACACGACGTAGGAAAACCTGAAACCCTCTCCGAGGAAATCCGATAGTCCCTCAAGTATATGCAGTGCTCCCATCTCGTCAGTCCCCGGAAGTAGCAATATGAGGTTGTTGCTGTCCGGGAAGATGACGTCCGAATCCCTGAGGACATCCCTTATGGGCTCAAGGACCTCCGCCGGGGAGGTGCTCTCAACGGGGATAACAGCGAGGGTTATGTTCTCTATCTCGGGCACGTGCTCTGCGAGGTTGAGCTGGGTTCTTATACGGAGAAGCTCCTTTATCTCGTGGTTCAGGAGGCTCTCCAAAAACTCCCTCTTGAGTACCTGCGCCATATTAGGATTTTACAGCGAGCTACCCCTCCCTTACGGAAGGAGTCTTGGAGTGTGTTATAAGATAAAACCCATGATAACTCCTCTGCTCATAATACTGTTACTTCTTTTGCCGGTGTTTGGGAAGGAGTGCAGAGTCCAGACAAAGGAGGCCGTGAGGGCTGTGTACGGCTCTGGGGTTGTCAAGGCTCAGAGACAGATCCTCCTTCGCTCCTCCGTCTCAGGCTACGTGGTGGAGATAAGGGCGGACAGGGGGGACAGGGTGAAAAAAGGACAGCTCCTCGCCCTCATAGACAGCGGAGGGCTCAAAGAGAAGATATCCGCCCTTGATGAGAAGATAAAGTTTCTTAGAGAAAGGATAAAGCCCGGTTCGGAGTTCCGGGAAAGCCTTGAGCGTACGGTTGAGGTCAAGAGGGAGAACCTTGAGAAGGCTGAGAGGAAGTATAAACGAAGAAGGGAGCTCTATAGCAAGGGAGTTATACCGAGGGAAGCCCTTGAGACCGCTGAACTGCTTTACAGAACAGCAAGGGAAGACCTGCGCATAGCTGAGCTGAAGCTCAGGGACACGCTGAAGGAACTCAGGAGCGAACTGGACTCCCTGAGCAGGGAGAGAGAAGCACTGAGGAAGGAACTTGAAAAGTACAGGGTGAAGAGCCCAATAGATGGGGTTGTTCTGAGAAGGTTCGTTGAGAAGGGAGACTACGTGAACCCCATGAGCAGGCAGAACGCCCTCTTCTCCATAGGCACCCTGAAAAAGAAGGTAGTCCTCTACGTTGACGAGGAGCTCGCCCCACTGATCAAGAAGGGACAGAAGGTTTACATAACCACGGACGCAGTTCCGGGGAAGGTGTTTGAGGGGAAGGTGACGGGACTTGACCTTGAGAGCGAGCCCGCGAGAAGGGTGGTTGAGGTTGAGGTCAGTGTGGAGCTTCCCAAGAACATTCCTGTAAACTCCGTGGTTGAAGGGAACATAGTTGTGAGCAGGCTGAAGACCACCGTAGTTCCTATAAGAGCTGTGAAGGACCGCTACGCGGTGTTGCTTGTAAACGGAAAGGAGAGAAAGGTCAGGGTGAACAGGGTCTTTGAGAAGTATGGGGAGGTCTTAGGTTACCCTCCCGGGACTCCCTGTCTTTTCTCCGAGTAGCCAGAGAGCCTTCCTCAGCTCTATGAAGAGAAAGAGCCCCACAGAGGTCGCAAGAACGTAGAGCCAGTCCTCTTGAGTGAGAGGTACAACTCTGAACAGCTCCGGCAGTTGATACAGAGCGATATACTGCAGTAAAGCTCCCACACCAACGCCCAAGTATATCCACGGGTTCAGGAGAAAGTTCCTCCAGGGCTTGTAAAAGAAGGGCAGTTCCCTGACACTCTGTATCCCGTTGAACCACTGGTTTGCTACCATGGACGTAAAGACTACGCTCAGAGCCCTTTCGTAAGACATTTCCCTCAGTAAGAACCAGAAGAGAAGGAAGTTCACAGCTCCGACAAAGAGGGCTGTGGATAGGGTATCTATCAGCTGTCTCAGGTCAAAGAAGACCTTTTCGGGTCTCCTCGGTTTTTCTCTCATGACATCCCTCTCCTCCCTGTTGAAGGGGAAGGCTTTGTCCTGAACACCATCGGTAACAAGGTTTATCCAGAGTATCTGGGTCGCATACAGGGGGAGGGGTAGCCTGAGGATGAAGGCAAAGGACAGTAGGAAGACCTCGTCAAAACTGCTGGACAGAAGGTAGTACATGGCCCTCCTTATGTTTCTCGCTATAACCCTGCCCCACCTCACCGCGTCCACTATGACGGAGAGGTTGTTGTCCGCTATGACGATCTTTGCCACGTCCCTGACAGCCTGCGCGCCTGAGCCCATGGCTATCCCCACGTCCGCGACCTTGAGGGCAGGGACATCGTTGATACCGTCCCCCGTAACCGCGACTATCTCCCCTCTGCTCTGAAGTACCCTCACTATCCTGTACTTGTCCTCTGGAATAGCCCTGGCGACGACGCTCACCTTCTTCAGGACACTGTACAGCTCCTCGTCTGTATATCTCTCCAACTGCCTGCCCTCAATAGCCCAGTCTCCATCCCTGTATATACCGACCTCCCTTCCCACAGCCCTCGCTGTCTTGAGGCTGTCCCCTGTCAGCATGAGGACCCTTATACCGGCGTTCCTCGCTGTCTCAACCGCAGACCTCACACCCTCCTTGGGAGGGTCTATAAAGCCTACGAGCCCCACTATACTGACCCTAACATCCTCCGGATTCTCGGGGACCTCTTCAACCCCTGCGTATCCAAAAGCCAGAACCCTGAGCCCCTTCTCCGCAAGCTCATCGTGTTTTAAAGCAACCTCATCGTCAACTCCGTTGGAGAGGAGAGAGAGGTTCTCAAAGGCACCCTTTATGAGGAAGAGCTTCCCGCCCCTGCATTCGTTTACCGTCGCCATGTACCTCTTCCTTGTGTCAAAGGGAAACTCCTTCACCCTCCTGCACTCATCCCTGAGAGCTCTCCAGTCGTACCCTTCCTCCTCAAGCCACCTAATGAGGGCTCTATCAATTGGGTCACCGCTTTCACCGTCAGAGTTGTTGCAGAGACCCGCGATGAGCTTGAGAAGTTCTGAATCCACGGCGTAAACCTCCCTCACCTTCAACCTTCCCTCCGTGATGGTTCCCGTTTTGTCCACCGCCATGTAGGTTACACTTCCGAGGGCTTCTGTAGCGGGAAGATACCTTATATAGATCCTCTTCCTTGACAGGGACAGTGCACCCACAACGAGAACGAGGGTTATCACTATCGGAAGTCCCTCGGGAACTGCGGAGACGAGCTCCGCTATGACCAGAAGACCAACATCGTATAGGGACCTCCCCTGCAGAACGCCCATAACGAAAAGGGCGGTGAGCAGAAGGAGCAGGACAGCGAGCCACCTCTTTGAGAAGCTACCGAGAGACCTGGTAAGGGGTGTGTCCGGGGAATGCTCCCCTGCCCTTGCGCTCAGCTTCCCGAACTCGGTGTTCTTACCTGTCGCAAACACAACCCCTCTCCCGTGCCCTCTCACTACGACGGTTCCTTTGAATAGGACGTTTCTCCTCTCGTAAAGGGGTGTGTCCTCAGGAAGCGCTGGTTCTGGCTCCTTATCAACGGGTATGGATTCCCCCGTCAGGATAGCCTCGTCAACGAGGAGGGACTCCCCTTCCAGAAGCCTTATGTCCGCAGGCACCACATCCCCCTCCTCAAGAAGAACAACGTCTCCGGGGACAAGGAGGGAGGAGGGAATCCTCCTGAGCCTGTGGTCTCTGAAAACCCTGGCGGTAAGCTCTGTCATCTTCCTGAGGGACTCTAAGGAGCTCATAGCTTTAAGCTCCTGAAGAAAGCCTATCAGGGCGTTTACGGCCAGTATGACTACAATTAGGAGGAAGTCCACCACCTCACCCACAAGCAGGGAGAGGAGAGAAGCTCCGAGGAGTATATAGACAAGTGGACTTTTGAACTGCCTGAGAAATACAGAGAGAGCGCTCTCCCTCTCGTGCCCAACTTCATTTCTCCCGTACAGCCTTAAACGTCTCTTTGCTTCCTCTTCGGACAGACCTCCTTCTCCGGTCTCAAGGAGTTCAAGAAGCTCCTCGGGTCTCAGGGAGTGAGCCTTTATTTCATGCATTAATCTAAAATTGTAAGGGTATGTACCACATTCTATTCGTCAGCCTCAAGCTCATACTTGAAAGGAGGAGACAGACCATAGTATCAACCCTCGGTGTGGTCATAGGCATGACCGCCTTTGTCGTGATGAGCTCGCTCATGTTCGGTTTCCAGAAGCACTTCGTAAAACAGGTTATAGACCTGGACGCACACATATCCATAAAGCCCAAGTTCAACTACGATGAGAAGAGGATACTTTCAAAGGTATTTGGTGATGACGTGATCGTTGAAGTTCTCGGCTCAAAACCAAAGGACGTCAGGGACAGGATCAGGGACTACAGGAGGATAATAGAGGACTTCTCAAAGAGGGATGGGATAATTGGTATATCCCCACATCTGAGGGGGAACGCTATAGTGAGGTTTGGTCCCAAGGAGATGCCCGTCAACCTCTTCGGGATAGATCCCTACCTTGAGGGGAAGGCGACGAGCATAGAGAGATACCTTGAGAATAAAAAACTGAGGACTCTGGACGTTAGGAGGAACGGGATAATACTTGGGAAGCTCGTGGCGAGAGACCTCGGAATCAAGAGACCGGGCAAGAAGGTGATCCTGATATCGCCCACGGGAACCTCGGAGATCTTTGAGGTGGTGGACTTTTTCAACTCGGGTATAACCACCATAGACAAGAGCAGAGCCTACATACACATAAGGTCTATGCAGAAGCTCTACAACAGACCGGACGAGGTGAACGAGCTTGTGGTTCGGGTTGAGGATGTTGATAGAGCGGTGAGGATAGCGAGGGAGATAGAGAGAGAAACCGGATACGACGCCCAGAGCTGGCAGGAAGCTTACAGCAACTTCTTACAGCTCTTCAAGATACAGAAGACAATAACCTACCTTGTGGTTGGAGCCATACTTCTCGTGTCAGCCTTCGGAATCTTCAACATACTGATGATGACCGTCCTGGAGAAGCAGAGGGACATAGCCATACTCAAGGCTATGGGGTATTCAAGCAGGGACATAACGCTCATATTTCTCCTCCAGGGCTTCCTCATAGGTGTGATGGGCGTCCTCTTCGGTAGCATAACCGCCTACCTTGCCCAGGAGTACCTTGCGAGCATAGAGATAGACCTTGAAGGACTCATAAGGGCAAAGGGCTTTATCTTAGACCGCTCCCTCTGGTACTATGTGGGAGGTGCCCTTTTTGCCTTAGCCTTCTCCTGGTTTGCATCGGTGTATCCAGCCCGTAAGGCTTCAAGACTGAACCCCGTTGACATATTCAGGAGCGGAGGAGTCTGAAGACAGAGACAGTCCCGAAGAGGTAGAGCAGGTGCAGGGTCACAAAGGTCAGAACCGGAGCGACCACTATGAGAGGTGGAAGGACAGCTACGAGGAGGTGGGCGAGGAAGAATCCGAGGGCGATCAGGGATATAACGAAGGAGGACTTTATGTACTCCCAGCTCAGCATAGTCCTCCAGCTTATCTCAGCGTACAGAGAGGTTATAAAGCTTCTCAGGGTTCCACTGAAACCCTTACCCCTCAGCATAGCCCTGCCAAAGAACATGGGGAAGGATGTAACCACGGAGAAGTAAACGAAGAGTGCGAGCAGGACGCTTACAAGAAGTCCAGTCCAGCTCACCTCTCCACCCCCAAGGAGGGGCTTCAGAACAGACCACACCCCTCCAACGCTGAACACCACGAGGGCAAAGACAAAGGCGAGCAGGGTGAGGAGGAACTGGGCTATGAGAACCGCGATGGTCTCTGGCAGGTAAGAGAACAGTGCCTTAAAGGGATTAACCCTTATGTTACTCTCAAAGCAAGCTGTGTCCCCACCACACTCAAGGAACTTCTTTGAAGCAAAGACAACGTAGGCGAAGAGAATGTAGTAGTTGAACAGGACAGCCATCAGGCTGAAGGGAGGCAGGAAGGTAAGGAGGTTCAGGAAGACAAGGAGAAGGAGTACAACGGTAACCGGGAGGGGGTTGTGAACCAGGCTAAGCTTCCAGAGGGTGAGGGACTCTCTCCACACGGGAGATATTATAGAGGGATATAATACTTCTCCATGGCTAAGAGGGTTGTACTCGCATACTCGGGTGGACTTGACACATCGGTGATAGTCAGGTGGCTTACGGACAGAGGCTACGAGGTGATCACCTACACCGCGGACGTTGGTCAGGGTGAGGAGCTCACGGAGATACCGGAGAAGGCTCGCGGAGCTGGGGCGGTTGAGGCGATAGTTGAGGACATAAAGGAGGAGTTCGCAAGGGACTTCTGCCTTCCCACGCTCAGGGCTTTAGCCCTCTACGAAGGGAAGTACCCTCTCACCGCATCCCTCTCAAGACCTCTGATCTCAAAGAAGCTCGTCCACTATGCGGAAAAGTTCAATGCGGACTATGTGGCACACGGCTCAACGGGCAAGGGCAACGACCAGGTCAGGTTTGAGCTCTCCGTGTGGGCGCTGAATCCCGATATAGAGGTTCTCGCCCCCGTCAGAGAGTGGGAGTTCAAGGCGAGGGAAGAGCAGGTGGAGTACGCAAAGAAGCACAACATACCCGTCAAGGTCACCAAGGAAAAGCCCTACTCCATAGACAGAAACCTTTGGGGTGTCTCCATAGAGTGTGGACCCCTGGAGGATCCCTGGACGGAACCGCCCGAGGACGCCTACCAGATAACAACCTCCCCCGAAAGGGCACCCGACGAGCCTGAGTACATAACCCTCGGATTTGAAGGAGGTGTTCCTCGTTCGCTCAACGGAAAGGAATACAAACTCCTGAGCGAGCTCATACTTGAGCTCAACGAGATCGCTGGAAGGCATGGTGTGGGAAGAATAGACATGGTAGAGAACAGGCTCGTGGGTATAAAGAGCAGGGAGATATACGAGGCTCCTGGAGCACTCGTCCTGTACGAGGCATACAGGGATATACTCTCTCTCGTTACAGACAGGTTCACCTTCCACTACTTCATGACCCACGTTCCCCACGAGTACGCCAAGCTCGTTTACGAGGGTCTGTGGTTCACGCCTCTGAGGGAAGCCCTTGACGCCTTCACGGGCAGGCTTGCCGGGGACGTGAGCGGAGAGGTCAGGCTGAAGCTCTACAAAGGAAGCGTCAGCGTGGTCGGCAGGGGGTCTCCCAACTCTCTCTACATGGAGGACCTCGCCACCTACACGGAGAAGGATGCCTTTGACCACATAGCGGGCAAGCACTTCACGAAGGTC
>WGFS01000157.1 GCA_015492115.1 Aquificaceae bacterium | reverse complement strand
TCGGGGAGATAAAGAAGAGGAACAACCTTGAGATACACGTTCCCGAGAGGGAGAGGGCTATATTTGAGAAGCTTTTAAGGCTCAACAAGGAGAAGTTCGGTGAGGAGTTTCCCTCGGAGGCTCTCGTTCACATCTACAGGGAGATAATATCCGCATGTCTCTCTCTGGAAAAGCCCCTCAGGATAGCCTACTTGGGTCCTAAGGCTACCTTCACCCACCAGGCAGCCCTTGAGTACTTCGGTTTCTCAGCCCAGTACGTCCCCTGTGCGACCATAAGGGATGTCTTCGTTGAGGTTGAGTCCGAAAGGGCGGACTACGGCGTGGTTCCAGTGGAGAACACCATAGAGGGGGTGGTCAACTACACCCTTGACATGTTCCTTGAGAGCGACCTCAAGATCTCGGGGGAGGTGGTTATACCCATAAACCTGCACCTCCTCTCAAACGTGGAGGACCTCTCGGAAATAAAGAAAGTTTACTCCCACAAGGTGGCTCTCGGGCAGTGCAGGGGCTGGCTTGAAAAGAACCTCCCCCACGCCCAGCTGATAGAGACGGAGAGTACCGCAAAAGCCTGCGAGATAGCCTTAGAGGAGGAGGGAGCAGGTGCGGTGGCGAGCGAGGTCGCGAGCTACACCTACCACCTCAACATACTCGCCCAGAATATACAGGAGAGCGCCGACAACTTCACCCGCTTCCTTATAGTCTCCAGGAGGGAGATGAAGCCCACGGGGAAGGACAAGACGAGCCTTATATTCGCGGTACGGGACGAGCCCGGAGCCCTCTACAAGGCACTTGAAGCCTTCTACATCAGGGGGGTGAACCTTACAAAGATAGAGTCAAGACCCTCCCGCAAACGGGCGTGGGACTATGTCTTCTTCGTTGACCTTGAGGGGCACAGGGAGGAGGAAAAGGTAAGGGAGACCCTCGAGGAACTGAAAAAGAGGACCCAGATGGTCAAGATACTCGGCTCCTACCCGAGGGCACTTCTGGGAGAGTAGATCAGAGACCGAGAAGAGCTTTCAGATCCGCCACGGTTGAGTTGTAGAGATAAATAGAATTTAAGTAGGAGAGTTTTGCGTCTTCGTAAGACCTCCTCGCCTCAAGGAGCTCAACCTGTGAACCTACCCCCTCTCTATACCTCTCCGTTGCGTTCCTCAGAGACTCTTCCGAAGCCAGGAGGGTGTCCTTCCTTGCAAGGATCTCTTCCCTGAGAGCTCTGAGCTGTGATAGGAGGGAGTCAAGCTTGTTCAGAAGTTCCTTCCTCTTGAACTCTATCTCCTCCTTTACCTTCAGCTCCTCCAGCCTCTCCTGCATCACCCTTGCGCTCCTCTTCTGTCCGTCAAATATGGTGAAGTCAAGGCTCAGACCGAAGCTGTAGCCCTTCCTTGTATCCTCCTCCAGCCTCCCGTTCCTGAAGTCCTTAATATTCTCAACGTTGTAGTTTGCAAAGAAAGAGAGCTTAGGGTAATATTCAGCCTTCCTCAGCTCAACGCTCTCCTTCTTAACCCGGAGGGTCCTTTCAAGTACCGCAAGGGTGGTGTTCCTTTTAAGGAGGGTGTCTTTTGGTTTTTCTATATTGAAGGAGACCTTTCTCAGCTCACCTTCCAGCTCAACCTCTCCCGTGATCCCGAGAAGATTCTTAAGTGAGTTGATGGAGGTTCTGTAATCGCTCCTCGCCCTTATGAGGTCAGCCCTCGCCTGTCTGAACTGTGCCCTCGCCCTCAGAAACTCGTACTTGGGGACTATCCCCTCCCTGTACTTCTCCTCAACGAGCCTGAAGTAATCCTCCCAGTACCTGAGGGACTCCTCCTTCTCCCTCAGGACTTCCTTCTTCAGGAGGACTGCCCAGTAGAGCTTTTCAACCTCAGCCTTCAGACTACTCTTCACATCTTTGATGACCGCCTCCTGGAGCTCCCTGCTCCTCTTCGCAAGCCTGAGAGCGTCCCAGACGCTCTTGTCAAAGACCGTCTGATTGAGCGACAGTGTAAGGAGGTACTTGTTCTTTGGGACGAAGGAGGAGATGTAGTTGGGGTCCCACCTCGTGTACCTCGCCGAGAGGGTTACGGTAGGAAGGACGCTTCCTCTCACCTCCCTTATCCTCTCCTCAACCTTCCTGAGGTCAAGCTCGGACTTGACGCTCTCTATGTTCTTCTCTAAGGCTAACCGGATAGCCTCTTCAAGGGTGAGCGAGTAGGAGATGCTAAAGAGAAGGAGGAGTAGGAGGAGCCTCATCTTTCTTTCACCCTCTGACCCTCTTTGAGGAACATGAGGTTCTCCACAACAACCCTCTCCCCTTCCTTTACCCTGCCCAGCACTATGGAGGTCCCATCTCTGTGTCCCACCACCCTCACGGGAACCCGGACAGCCCTTGAGTCCCTGACGACCCACAGGAAGCTCTGCTCCTGAAAGAGCTGGACAGCCTGCTCCGGGACGAGGAAAGCCTTTACCTTCCTGTATCCGAGGCTGACCTCTCCGTACATCCCCGGCTTTAGCTCCCTGTTCCCGTTCCTCACCCTCGCCTTTACTGTGATGAGCCTGTTCTCGTCCGCCGAGGGGGAGAGGTAATCTATCTTCGCCCTCAGCCTTTTATCACCGACGGACACCTCAACGTACATGCCCGGCTTTATGGAAGGTGCTACCTCCTGGGGAACCTTGAAGACGAACCTGAGGGGGTCGGGTTTTACAAGCTCGTAGCAGGTGGTTGACGGTCCCACGAGGTCTCCCACGCTCACGAGCCTCCTTACCACGTACCCGCTGAAGGGAGCTCTCAGCTCCGTCCTTTCCAGGTCTATCCTCCTCTTCTCAAGGATAGCCTTCAGGCTCTCCACCTTCGCCTTAAGGGTCTGGAGCTTCGTTTTTGCCTCTTCAAACTCCTCCCTGCTTATGAGCTCCTTCTCATACAACCTCTTTCTTCTCTCGTAAATGCTCAGCTGGTTCTCATAGCTATCCTCAGCCTCCCTGAGGCTCCAGAGGGCTTCCCGATAGAGTGCCCTGTAATCTTCGTCCTCTATCTTGAGAAGTGTATCCCCCTTCCTTACCCAGCTCCCCTCCTCCACAAGGACCTTTTCAACCTTCCCGCTCACAAGGGGTTTTAACTCAGCCTTCTCAACCGCCTCTAAGTACCCGTTTGTCTCGTATCTGAGGGTGTAGGTTACGGGTCTGAGCTGAACCGTCCTCACCTCAACCACCCTTTCTGAAGGAGTTGCCTGCGGTCTTTCTTTCCTCTCGCAGGAGAAGATTAAAAGTAAAAGGCTGAGGATAAAGAGTAATGACTGACCGGTCATACCGCACATTATAATACCTCTCATGTATAGGTTTTTCATAAACAGACCCGTCACCACCTTCATGCTCATGCTGACCTTCGTCCTCCTTGGAGTTTACGCCTACAGGAACATCCCCGTTGACAGATTCCCGGACGTTGACTTCCCGGTTGTGAGCGTAACCACCGTTTACGAGGGGGCTAACCCCTACGTGGTGGACACGGTCGTCACGAGGGAGATAGAGGAGGAGCTCGCCTCAATAAGCGGTGTGGACTCCATAATAGCGAAGAGCTACACGGGGGTATCACGGATAAGCGTTGTCTTTGACCTTGACAAGGACATAGACGTTGCGGCGCAGGAGGTTAGGGACGCGGTCCAGAGGGCTTACAGGAGGATGCCGGAGGGTGTGGAACCCCCTTCGGTGAGAAAGCTCAACACCTCCATGGCTCCCATAATGGCTGTCCTCGTCCACGGGGACGTTGACTACGGGATCATTTCCTACTTCACCGACAAGGTTGTAAAGAGGGAGTTTGAGAGGGTAAAGGGCGTCGCGGAGGTTCACCTCGGGGGCTTCAGGGACAGGGTCATGTGGATAAGGCTTGACCCTGAGAGGCTCTACTCAAGGGGTCTCACGGTTATGGACGTCATAGACGTCTTCAGAAGGAACAACGTGGAGACCCCGGCGGGGAGGATCTACAGCAAGAACAGGGAGTACGTCCTCAGGATAATGGGGAAGTTCAAAAATGCGGAGGAGATAAACAATCTCATGATCAGGGACGGGGTGAGACTGAAGGACGTGGGACACGCGGAGTTCTCCTACGACGAGAGAAGGAACGCGGTGAGGTTCAACCTCAAATCCGCTGTCGCCCTGATAGTTTACAAGGAGAGTAAGACGAACACCGTCCAGACCGCGGAGGGGGTGATAAGGAAGATAGAGGAGCTAAGGAAGGTAGCCCCGAAGGGTGTGAGCATAGACGTGAACTACGACGCCTCAGTCTTCATAAAGAGGAGCGTCGCTGACGCAACCCACGAGATAGCGGTGGGGAGCCTCCTCACAGCCCTTATCGTCTTCCTCTTCCTCGGGAGCGTCAGGTTCACCCTCATACCTGTACTTGCTATCCCCATCTCCATCCTCGGAGCTATCTTCGTCCTATACCTTACGGGGAACTCCCTCAACACCCTCTCCCTTTTAGCCCTCGCGGTCGCAGTTGGGATAGTTATAGACGATGCGATAGTTGTCTTGGAGAGCATATACAGGAGGAACGAGGAGGGACTGAGAGGAAAGGAATCCGCGGAGGTTGGAACGAGGATAGTGGTCTTCGCCCTTCTATCCTCCACAGCCTCACTGATAGTGATATTCCTCCCCATACTCTTTTTAAAAGGTCCAGTTGGGGTCTTCTTCGGCGTCTTCAGCTTTACCCTGATAACAGCGATAGCTATATCCTTCCTCGTCTCTATCTCCTTCACCCCCATGCTCTCGGCAAGGCTCGTTAGGGCGGGGGAGAAGAACGTCTTTATGAGAGCCTACGAGAAGTTTGAGAGTGCCTTTGATGTAGCTCTCAGGTGGTCTCTCAACCACAAGCTCGTGGTCTTGATCCTCTCCTTCGCGACAGTCCTCGGGGGGCTCCAGCTTGCAAAGGTAACCAAGAAGGAGTTCTTCCCAGTTGTTGACGAGGGAAGGTTCATCATAAGGTTTGAGACCCCCTTGGGGTCTTCCTTTGAGTTCACAAACAGGAAGGCGAGGGAGATAGAGAGAGTCCTTATGAACAACCCCTATGTTCTGAGGTACGGAATGGCTGTGGGTGAGGGACTGATAAGCCCTACCGTGAACGGGGGCATGTTCTTCGTGACCCTGAAGGACAGGAGTGAGAGACCCCACCAGAGGGTGGTTATGAACATGGTGAGGGACGAGCTCAGGAAGATAAAGGACGTCAGAGCCTCCGTTGAGGTTCCCTCCGTGGTGGGTGCAAGGGGTGGGAGGCAGACGGACATCCAGTACGTGGTGAGGGGGGAGTCTCTGGAGGTTCTGGGAAGGGTGGCGGATAGGCTCGTCTCCTTCCTGAAGGAGAGGGGAGGCTACGCGGACGTGGACACGGACATAAGGATAAACCAGCCCGAGATAAGGATAAGGGTGGACAGGGACAGGCTGAGGGAGCTGGGTCTGAACGTTGAGGACGTGGGAAACACACTGACCGCCCTCTTCGGGAAGCTCTGGGTGGGAACCTACGAGCTCGGGTCTGAGAGCTACGACGTCTACGTGAAGGCTGAAGAGAGGTTTTTAAGAACCTACGAGAACCTGAAGAAGGTATTCCTGAGAGCGAAGAACGGAGAGCTCGTTCCCCTCACCTCTGTGGTCAGCTACGAGCTCAGACCCGGCTACACCGTCATAAACAGGTACAACAGGCAGTACTCCTTCATCCTCTTTGCGAACCTGAGGAACAAGTCTCTGGGAGAGGCTGTGGCGGAGATAGAGGGTTTCTTAAAGAGAACGTTACCTCCGGGATACACCTTTGAGCCGACGGGTCAGACGAAGGAGTTCCAGAGAGCCTTTGCGGGACTCTCCCTCGCCCTTCTCATAGCGGTAGCCGGGGTCTATATGATACTCGCTTCCCTCTTTGAGAGCCTCCTTCATCCCTTCACCGTGATGCTGACCCTCCCTCTGGCTATCTCGGGTGTCTTCGGACTCATATACCTTACGGGAGGGAGCCTGAACATACCCTCCTACTTCGGGGTGATACTCCTGATAGGTCTCGTGGCGAGAGATTCCGTCCTCTTCATAGAGAGGATAGTTCAGCTCAGGAAGGAGGGGGAGAGCGTCAGAGAGGCGATAATGAAGGCGAGGAAGGAGAGGCTCAGACCCATACTCATGACCACCCTGACGATAATGTTCGCCCTGCTCCCCGTAGCCCTGGGAATAACGGAGGGGTCAGAGCTGAGACAACCCCTCGCCATAGCGGTGATAGGAGGGCTCACGACAGCCCTGCCCCTGAGTCTCTTCGTGATACCTGTGGTATACGAGCTCTTTGAAAGGTTGGGAGCTAAGTTGAAAAGAGGCTAACTGCTCCCGCAGTCCGTGTCCTCCCGATAGTGGTTGAGTAACTTTAGCCTCTTATCTCCAAGATACAGTTCTATAACCGCCCTCTCCTCTTCTTCGTAGCAGTAAGTTCCCCGCTTACGAAGTACTCGTACCCCGTAAGTCTGTAACCACCAACCCTCCACTCCTCCTCGTAGCGCCAGCCCTCCAGCTCCTCGTAGTCTCCCGTTCTCAGCACGTATGGATCTTTCAAATTTTTTGAGAGCCTCTCCGCCTTTACACCCTTGACACCTAAAACCAGAGGGTCTCTACCATCGGGGGAATTGTCGTAGAGAAGGGTAAAGCTCAAATTCGGACAGTTAACCTTCAAGGTTCCGTGCCAGCCGGTGGGATCGTTCACAACTTTGCAGGGATCAACCTTCCTTTCCTCAACCAGAGCGGAGCAGGAAAACACACCCACCAGAAGCCCAAGGGAGATGACCTTAGTCAGCATGCTTTCTAAATATATGCCTTACACTCTTGTATAATTGCACTTGCGGAGGAAGGATATATGTGGAGAGTTGTATATACAGGTCAGAGACCTCACTACGAGAACATGGCTCTTGACCAGGCTATGCTGGAGCTCAAATCCGAGGGTAAGATACCCAACACCATAAGGTTCCTCCAGTTCAAGCCCGAGTGCGTTCTGGTGGGATACCACCAGTCCGTTGAGGAGGAGGTGAGGGAGGAGTACACCTCCAGAGAAGGCATAGAGGTGGGAAGGAGAATAACGGGAGGAGGAGCCATATACTTTGACGAGACCCAGATAGGCTGGGAGGTCATAGCGGACAGGAGGGACTTCGGAGACCTCAGCTACGAGGAGATAACCCGTAAGATATGTAAAGCGTCCGCAAAAGCCCTCAACAAGCTCGGGGTCAAGGCTGAGTTCAGACCAAGGAACGACATAGAGGTGGAAGGGAAGAAGATATCGGGAACGGGGGGAGTCTTTGAGGGTAGCGCCTTCCTCTATCAGGGAACGGTTCTCGTGGACTTCAACGTGGAGAGGATGCTCAAGTCCCTCCAGATACCCGTTGAGAAGCTCACCTCCAAGGGCATAAAGGCTGCGGAGGACAGGGTAACCTGGCTCAAGAGGGAGCTTGGAAGGCTTCCAGAGAAGGAGGAGGTCTTCAGGGCTTTCGTGGAAGCCTTTGAGGAGGAGTTCGGGATAAAAACAGAGTGGGGAGAGCTCACCGAGGAGGAGAAGAGACTCCTTGAAGAGAAGAAGGACTACTTCAGGAGCGAGGAGTGGATCTATAACATCAAGCGTGCGCCCGAAAGCTCGGAGGTTCTCTTCGGTATATACAGGTGTCCGGGCGGAACCTTCAGGGTATCCGCCAAGGTGGACACCGAGAGGAACCTTCTCCAGCAGGTAGTTATAAACGGAGACTTCTTCGTAAATCCCAAGAGGCTCATATACGACCTTGAGGCGTATCTCAAGCACACTCCCGTTCAGGACGTTGAGAAGAGGATAAGGGATTTCTTTGAGGGCAGAGAGTTTGAGAGCGTTAACCTCAAGGTTGACGACTTCGTGGAGGCGGTCATGTTCCCGCTCAGGAAGCTTGAGGCTCAGGAACTGGGGATTAAAAAAAAAGAACTGAATAAGGTAATAGGAAGCATAGGGGGAGGTCTGAAGGAGAACATACAGAAGGCGAAGGTCATGCTCCTCCCTTACTGTGCAAAGCCCGCCTGGTGTGATTACAGGCACACCGACGACTGCGGAGAGTGCGGAGGGTGTACGGTTGGAGACCTCTACCGCATGGCGTACGAAAGGGGCATGATACCGATAACGATAACCAGCTTTGAGATGCTGAGAGACACCCTCCAGTGGTGCGGTCAGAACGGCTACACCTACATAGGGCACTGCTGTTACGAGTTCTACGAAAAGAGGTACGAGATATTCAGGAAGGCTAAAGAGTGGGGTGCCAACGGCATTCTCATAGACATAATTGGGACTACCTGCTACGACCTTGGAGTTGAGGAGGAGGAGAAGGCTTACCATGGAGAGTTTCAGGTGGAGCTTGACCTGTTCGTTGAGGACTCGGAAAAACTCCTCTCCTTGAAGGAAAAGGTGGAGGAACACAGCGAAAAGCAAAAGAAGGGGAGACCAAAACCCTCAGAGCCCCTAAAGGAGTTCATACCTGAGTACTACAAGATACCCAAGGCGGTCTCAGGTCCCGAGGAGGACAGGACGCGCCTCCCGATAGTGAAGGAAACGGACAAGAACGTGGGCTTCATAAACGGCGAAAAGACCGATTACGAGAGGGCCCTTGAGCTGGCGGTGGATATGCTCTTGAAGGCTGAGAGACCCACCATAATAGTGGGTCCTCTTGTGCTCTGGAGCTGGAACGAGGAGGCGAGAAAGAAGGCAGAGCTGGTAAAAAAGCTAAAGGAGCTTTTCCCGAACCTGAACGTCCACGTCCTTCCCGACTACAGACCCAAGAACAAGAACTTTGACCCTGCGAAGGAGATAGACCCGCCCAACCCTCACGTTTCCATACTTCACGGCAGGCACGACCTAACCCTCATGCTGGGAGTTCACTGCTACCGAACGGACTTCGTGATAAGGCTCCTGAGAAAGCACACGGACACCAAGATAGTTACTCTCTGCAACCTCTACGGACACCCGGAGGCCGATATCTCCCTGAGCGGTATAAATCCGGAGAAGCTGGAGGAGTTCGTCAGGAGGGTTCAAAAACTTCCCTCAGCCCGAGCCTGAAACCCTTTATGATCTTTGAAGATACGAACTCCTTTCCTCCCTCAAGACAGCCTTCATCATGAAGCTGGTATCTGCCTTCTTTATCAAGGGTGAGGACTTCAACACACTTCATATCGGGATAGACGAGCCAGAACTCCTTAACACCAAACCTTTCGTATATTGCTTTTTTGCGCACCGTGTCCTTGCCGAGAGTTGAGGGAGAGACTATCTCCACCACGAGGTCTGGAGCACCCTCTATAGCCTTATCACCGATCATGCTCTTCCTCTCTTTCGATACGAAAACTATATCCGGCTGTAGAACGTTGTGCCGGTCAAGAACCACGTCTATGGGTGCATCGTAAACCACACCGAGTTTTTTCTTCTTTACATAGTCCCACATCAAGAACTCTATGTTTCTTGAGACCGCCTGATGGTAAGGTATAGGCGCAGGTGCCATGGTAAGCTCTCCCTCTATGACTTCGTATCTTTTATCGTCCTCAATCTTCAGATAGTCTTCGTAAGTCCAGAGTTTTTCTTTTGTGGTCATAGAACTAATTTAAAACACCACCATCACCCTGTAAACCACAAAGCCGACGAGCCACGCCATCACGAAGCTGTAGCCCAGAAATAGGGTTGCCCTGAGCTTTCCTATCTCCCTCACCATCACCGCATAGGTTCCGAGGCAGGAGGTGTATATGAGGATAAAGACCATGAAGGACATGGCGCTCGCAGGGGTGAAGTCCTTCCTTATCAGCTCCCTCAGGGTATTTCCTCCTTCCTCCTCCACCTGGAGAGAGGTTATGCTGAGGGTAAGGAGCGAACTAACAGCGTCCTTGAGGGCAAGACCGAGACCCACGACCTGTTCCTTGAGAGCCTCCGCAGGCTCAAACCCCTCTTTCTCAGGCTCTAAGCCTTCCGCTGAGGTGTATATGGTTCCCATGGAGCTTATGACTATCTCCCTCGCGAGGAACGCAGGTATCAAAGAGGTTGTCGCCTTCCAGTTGCCTATCCCTATGGGTTCAAAGACTGGGACGAGTATCCTCCCCACAGAACCGGCTACACTTTCCGCGGGATTTTTAACACCGGGAGGGAAGTTCAGGAGGAGCCATATAAGTATGGAGGCACCGAATATAAGAGTCCCAGCCCTGTAGAGGAAGTCCCTTACGTGAACCCAGACTATGGTGAGGACTGACCTCAGAGAGGGGAGCCTGTAGGGTGGAAGCTCCATAACGAAGTGGAGCAGTGAGCCCCTGTAGGCTGTCTTTCTGAGAAGGAAGCCCGTCAGGAGAGCGACAAATATCCCGAGAAGGTATAGGGAGGTTATAACGAGGGCGGGGTGGTCTTTAAAGAATATGGATACGAAGAAGGCATAGACGACGAGCCTTGCGGGACAGCTCATGAAGGGAATCATCATGATAACAAGGATCTTGTCCTTCGTTGACTCCATAGTCCTCGTCGCCACGATCGCAGGGACGTTGCAACCAAAGCCAAGTATCAGGGGTATGACGCTCTTTCCGTGAAGCCCGATCCTGTGCATGAACCTGTCCATGAGGAAGGCAACCCTCGGTATGTATCCGGACATTTCAAGGAAGGTTATGAAGAAGTAGAGTGTAGCTATCAGAGGGACGAATGTGAGCACAAAACCTACCCCTCCTACCACTGCCTCAGCAAAAAACCTCAGAAACCACTCGGGAAGACCGAGCGTGTTTAAGGCGGAGTAAGAGAGCGGAGCGAGAAAGTCGTTTATAAAGCCGTCTATCCAGTCCACGAAGGGGGATGAGAAGTCAAAGGAGAGCTTGAAGACTATGTATATGATGCCTATGAAAACGAGAAAGCCGAGGTAGGGATGGAGGGCAACCCTGTCTATAACGTCGGTTATGTCCCTCGCGGAAACCCCCTTCTTCCTGACTACTTCCGCAAAGAGCCCATGGGCGAAGGCGTATCTCTCGTCGCTAACTATGTCATGGATGCCCTTGCCAAGCTTATTCTCAAGTTCTCTCCTTGATCCCGAAAACTCTTTATCCTCGGAGAGGAGCTTTATCAGCTCGTGCTTTGTGACATCTTTCTTCGGAAGGCTCTCGTAAACCCTCCTCAGAGCCTCCTCCAGCTCTTCTCCGTAGATCACGGGCTTGGGAACAAGGTTGCTTTCGTAAGCCTCAACTATTGCGGGGAGTATATCCTTTACTCCAACTCCCGTTCTCCCTATCGTTCTCACCACCCTGACCCCGAGGAGTTCTTCCATTCTTCTGTCATCTACCTCAATCCCCAGCTTGTTCGCCTCGTCTATCATGTTGAGGACAACTACCGTGGGGATACCGAACTCAAGGAGCTCTGTTGTGAGAAGCAGATTTCTTTCAAGATTTGGGGTCTCAACTATGTTGAGTATTACATCCGGTCGCTCCTCTTCAAGGAAGTGGACAGCTATCCTCTCGTCCTCGGATATGGGCTCAAGGGTGTATATACCGGGAAGGTCAACGAAATGCACCTCGTAATCACCGAATCTGACAACAGCCTCTTTCTTCTCAACGGTGACGCCGGGCCAGTTTCCTACCTTTAAAGAGGTCCCCGCTATCCGGTTGAGTATGGTTGTCTTACCCACGTTTGGATTTCCGGCTATCGCTACCTTTATAACCTTCTTCATATCCTTTCCTCAGTACGTGGTGTAAAGACCTTGTGAAGGAAAAGGACGTGCCATATTGAGACGAAATCTCAGGATATTCTGGAAGGACAGAACGGGCATAAGCTCTTAAGATATCTCTATGAACTTGGCGAGATCCCTGTCTATTATGAGCCTTGAGTTGTTCAGACGGAGGAGGTACACTCTTCCGTTCTTTAAGAGGAGCTTCGTTCTCTTCCCTTCCTTGAGCCCCATGGCATACAGCTTTCTCACTATGGGATTGTCCTTTTCTCTGATGGACTTTATGGTGAACTCCTGACCGAGGGGAACCGCGTCAATATCCATTTCCTGACCTCCTCCAGATTTGATATTAAGATACAATCTCAAAATTTCTTTGTCAACAATTTGTGCGAAGCTTTAAACAGAGTAGGAGACCACCCTCTGAAAGAGGGTTTCGTTGAGGTTCTTTACGTAGGTATCTATCGGGAAGTTCGCTATAAGTAGCTCGCTACCTACCCTGACCCTTTCCTGTTTATAGTTGGTCATTCCGTAGCTGAGCTCCCACTCAACCATGTAGAAGTCCTTGTACAGGTTGCGTATGTAGTCGGAGTTATCGTAGGTTATGAGAACCCTATGCTTGCAGTTCTTTACCAGCTTTAACAGCCTTTCATGGTCAAACTCGGTGTGTAGGTCTCCCCTCTTACCGTAGAGCTTAGATCTCTGGGCTGAGTAGTAGGGCGGATCCAGGAATACGACCACATCTTCCCCTCCCGCGTTAAGTAACTCTTCATAATCTCCAAAATGGAGTTCTACCTTCCTTATGACCTCGTGAGCAAGCTCTAACCTCTCTATGGAACTCCAGGTGAAGCGCTTTCTGAAAGCCTGCTCCGAGTAACCCCCACAGTCAACCGTCCCTGAGAAGGTTATCCTGTTGAGGATGAAGAAGTCCACCGCTCTCTGAGACTCGTCAAGTTCCTCTCCCCTCCTACTCATAATTTCCTCAAAGAGGGCTCTCCCATCTTTGTAAGTCTCCTTGACCCTTCTTATCTCTTTTATCAGCCTGTCTTTGTCCTCCTTCAACACCTTCCAGAAACAGTACAGGTCGTAGTTTATATCACCCGCGACAAACCTTGCGCTGGGTCTTTTCTGCACCCAGTAGAAGGTCACAGAGCCCCCACCGAACATGGGCTCCCTCAGTTCCTTAAAATCCTCAGGGAAGAAGCGGGACAGGAACTTAACCGCCCTTGACTTTCCCCCGGGATACCTGAGCGGACTCTTAATCATGTTTACCCCAAAACTTGGGTGCGATCTGTGTATAAGATCACTCCATAAGGTAGCCAAAGGTTCTCACGAGCTCTGGTCTCCTTCTCCAGTCGGGCTTTACCTTGACCCAGAGCTCAAGGTAGACCTTCTTACCCGTTATCAGTTCAAGCTCCTCCCTTGCGAGCTTTCCTATCTGTTTCAGCCTCTGTCCCTTCTTCCCTATGATTATTGGTTTGAGGTTCTCCCTGTCCACGATTATCTCCCCTTTTATAACGAGGACGTTGGGATCCGCGTCTCCGGGTTTTATCTCGGTTATGACGACCGCTACCGCGGTAGGAACCTCTTCTCTGGTAAGGAGCATCACCTTCTCACGGACTATCTCCGCTGCGAGGAGTCTGAGGGGCAGGTCGGTTATCATGTCCTCGGGAAAGAGGGGCTCGCCCTCGGGCAGATACTTGAGTATGGTCTTCTCCAGCTCATCAAGGTTCGCACCCTTCAGGGCGCTCGTGGGGACTATCTCTTTAAACTCGGGGTGAGACTTGTGTAGCTCCTCTATCATGGGAAGGACTTCCTCGGTGCGCTCAAGCCTGTCTATCTTGTTTATCACGAGTATCACGGGCTTTTTGTTCGCATAAGGCTTTATGTAGTTCTGGAAGACCTCCTCGTCCCTCCTCCTCCAGCCTTCCTCGGCGTCTATCATGAAGAGGATGACATCCGCGTCCTCAAGACTCTGTCTCGCCAGCTGGTTCATGGCCCTTCCCAGAACGTCCGAGCCTTTGGGCTGGTATATGCCGGGTGTATCTAAAAAGACTATCTGAGCTATCTCGGGTATGTTCTTGACTCCCAGTACCCTTATCCGCGTCGTTCCAGGTTTGGGTGTTACGATGGAAACCTTCCTCCCCAGGAGGTTATTGAGCAGTGTGGACTTGCCCACATTGGGCTTGCCCACTATGGCTACGTATCCTACCTTCATAAACCTTTCGCCTCCTTTATGAACCTCTCAACCTTAATTTTATCCTTTATCCCGGGACTCATCTCCACCCCGGAGGATACGTCCACCGCAAAGGGCTTTACCTCTTCCACAGCCCTCCTCACGTTCTCTGGCTTGAGCCCTCCCGAGAGGAAGAGCCTGAAACCTCTTTTTTTAACCTCCCTCGCTATCTCCCAGTTGAAGCTCTCCCCAGTTCCTCCGTAGGCTTTCTTTGAGTAGGTGTCCAGCAAAACGCCGAAGGCGTCCTTCCAGCCCTCTTCTATATCAGGTACTCCGTCCTTTACCCTGAATGCCTTTATCACCCTCTCTATACCCACCCTGTGGGCGAAGTCCAGACCCTCCTCCCCGTGGAGCTGAACAAGGTCAAAGCCCTCCTCAAAGGTTCTCAGGACTTCCTCCTCGGAGGGGTTCACCATCACCGCCACCCTGACCGCTTCGCCGAGTTCCTTTAGTATCTCTTTCAGCTTCTCTGGAGGGACGAAGCGTGGGCTCTTAGGGTAGAGTATAAAGCCGAGGTAGTCAGCCCCGCTCCTGAGGGCATGCAAAGCATCCTCAAGCTTGGTAAGTCCGCATATCTTCACCTTTACCATAGGTGAGTAATCTAACACCTGCCAAGAACCTTCTCAAGCTCCCTGACCATCCCCTCGTAGTGGGTTCCCTTCCAGAAGAGGGCACCGCACCTCGGGCAGAGGGTGAAGTCGTAGGCTGTATCGTAAGCCTTGGGAGGGACCCTGTCCTTAACCTTCTCCTTCTCAACAGGGACGAGCTCTGCCCCGCAGTAGGCACACCTGTTTAAGGCAAGCTCTGGCCTGAGGTTGAAGTGCCTTATGACCATGCAGAGCTGGAGCTCCCAGTCGTGCCTGGGAACAACGAGGTACCTTATGTCCGCCTTCTTCAGGGTCTCCTCCCACCTCTTTGAGGTAGTTATGAATACCCTGTCCTGGTTCTTGGAGAGTTCTCTCAGGTTTATCTCCCCTTCCAGAACCTTCACGTCGTGCCCCAGGAACCTGAGCCACTTGGCGAGTCTGGAGAGGTTGCTTTCAAGTAAAAACTTCATGCTATTTTTAAAAGATAATGGTCAGAGACCACGGTAAAACCGCCTTCATATACAGGGGAAGGGAGATCAGCTACGCGGAAGTTATAGAAAACATAGGCTCCTTCGCTAACCTCATAGACACCCTGCCCGATGAGAGGGTGCTCATACTTTCTGAGAACAGACCCGAATGGGTTTACTCTCTGTACGCTTCGTGGAGGAAGGGATCCATAGTGGTGCCCGTTGACTTCATGTCAACGCCAGAGGAGGTCGCCTACATAATATCGGACTCAAAGCCCAAGCTCGCCTTCTGCTCAGACCAGACGGAGGAGGTGCTGAGGAGAGCCATTGAGATAGCGGACAACCAGCTTGAGGTAATAAACTACGATGCAACCCCCCTCCCCAGACCTTACGAAAAGTCCATACACAGGGAGGTAGAGGACATAGCCCTGATCCTTTACACCTCCGGGACTACGGGCAAACCCAAGGGGGTCATGCTGACCTTCAGAAACCTCTTCTCAAATATAGAGGGTATCGCAGAGACCGGTATAGCCGGGAAGGAGGACTCAACCCTCGCCATACTGCCCTTCCACCACTCCTACCCACTCATGGTGACAGTCCTCGTCCCGCTCCGCGTTGGGGCGACCGTGGTATTTCTGGACAGGCTCACACCCGAGGACATCCTTGAGAAGCTTCAGAAGTACGGTATATCCATAATCGTTGGGGTTCCGAGACTCTACACCCTGTTCCACAGGAGAATAATGGAAAGGGTTGAGGAGAACCTCCTCGCGAGGATACTCTTCAGGTTAATGGAGAAGGTTGATATTCAGGCTCTCCGAAGGAGGGTCTTCTCCAGGGTTCATCAGGTCTTTGGCGGAAACGTGAGGTACTTTGTGAGCGGTGGTGCAAAGCTTGACATACAGGTTGCGAGGGACTTCACAACCCTCGGCTTCACGGTTATAGAGGGGTACGGACTCACCGAGACTTCGCCTATAGTCACCTTCAACCCACCCGAGAGGATAAAGCTCGGCTCAGTTGGCCTTCCCATAAAGGGAGTTCAGGTCAGACTCGCTGAGGACGGAGAGGTTCTCGTGAGGGGACCGAACGTCATGAAGGGCTACTGGAACAAACCAAAGGAGACAGAGGAGGTTATAAAGAACGGCTGGTTCTACACGGGAGACCTGGGGGAGATAGACGAGGAGGGCTATCTGTACATAAAGGGGAGGAAGAAGGAGCTGATAGTCTTGGGAACGGGGAAGAACGTTCAACCCGAAGAGCTTGAGAACCTGCTCCTGGAAAGGACAGACCTTATAAAGGATGTGGGGATACTTGAAAAAGATGGTAAGCTCCACGCCCTCATATACCCCGACCTTGAAAAGGCTAAAGAAAGGGGCATCGTCAACCTTGAAGAGACCTTGAAGTGGGAAGTTATAGATCCCGTGAACCGGGAACTGCCCGAGTGGAAAAGGATAGTGGGCTTCAGACTGTCGCCCGTGGAACTCCCTAAGACCAGACTAGGAAAGCTGAAGCGCTTTATGCTACCCGATCTCTACGACAGAGTCCTGGAAAAACCCAGAGAAAAAGAAGACCTGAGCGCCTTCAACACACCCGAGGGAGAGCTGATAAGGAGCTACCTGACCAAAGAGACAAAAAAGGACGTCCTGCCCTCCCACCACATAGAGCTTGACCTCGGTCTTGACTCACTCGGGAAGGTGGAGCTCCTGAGTTTTTTAGAGAACGCCTTCGGCGTGGCTATAACGGAGGAGGAGCTATCCAGACACAGCACGGTGAAGGAGCTCATAGATTACGTTAGGGAGAGAAGAGAGCACATTGAAATTAAGGAGGTCAGCTGGAAGGAAATACTTGAAAAGGCGCACCCTTATGAGCTGAAGGACTATCCGACGCTCTTTAAGGTAGGGAGGGCACTCCT
>WGFS01000156.1 GCA_015492115.1 Aquificaceae bacterium | reverse complement strand
GAGGACGACATCTTCTGGTGCACTGCGGACATAGGGTGGATAACAGGACACTCCTACATAGTCTACGGGATACTCGCCAACGGAGTAACCTCCCTGGTTGTGGAAGGTGCACCAGACTACCCTGACCCGGGGAGGTGGTGGAGCTATATAGAGAAGTACAGGGTAAACGTCTTCTACACAGCACCGACCGCCATAAGGATGTTCATGAGGTACGGTGAGGAGTGGCCCGCCAAGTACGACCTCTCATCCCTCAGGATTCTCGGCTCTGTGGGAGAACCCCTCAACCCCGAGGCTTGGAAGTGGTACTACAGGGTGATAGGAAGGGAGAAGTGTGTGATAGTAGACACCTGGTGGCAGACGGAGACGGGGGCACACATGGTCACTACCATACCTTCCTACCCTGCGAAGCCCGGCAAGGCTGGTAAGCCCATTTTCAGCGTTGAGGTTGACGTGGTGGACAAGGACGGGAAGAGGGTCCCCCCGAACACGGTAGGAATACTCGTCGTGAAGACCCCCTGGCCCTCCATGCTCAGGACCTGCTGGGGTAACCCTGAGAGGTACGAGAAGTACTGGAAGTCTATACCGGGCGGTGTCTACAACACCGAGGACCTCGCCTCTTACGATGAGGAAGGCTACATAATGATACTCGGGAGGGCTGATGACGTCCTGAACGTTGCAGGGCACAGGATAGGGACTATGGAGGTGGAGAGTGCCCTCGTTGACCACCATGCGGTCGCAGAGGCTGCGGTGATAGGGAAGCCCCACGAGATAAAGGGTGAGGTGATAAAGGCTTTCGTCGTTCTCAAGGAAGGCTACGAGCCCTCGGAGGAGCTCTCTCAGGATATAAAGAAACACGTGAGGGAAGTCCTCGGACCCATAGCGGTTCCTGAGGAGATAGAGTTCGTGGAGAAGCTACCCAAGACGAGGAGCGGGAAGATAATGAGGCGGATACTCAAGGCTAAGGAGCTCGGGCTTGAGATAGGGGACGTATCAACACTGGAAGACTGAACGGTTCATCTTGCAAGTCTGTCCGTCAGCTTATCAAGGTTATCTGAGAGCTTTAGAAAGAACCTGTGGAACTTTTTAAGTTTGTAATCCTTCTCTATTGAAAGGGGGTCTTTGTAAACCATGTAGACTCTTCCTTTTCTCTCGTATACCACTATTCTTAAGGGTAGCTCCACACCCACCCTTGGATCTTCAAGCATGAACTTGGTTCCCACCCTGGGGTTTCCGAATATAACCACTTTTTCAAAAGGCATATCAAGACCATACTCCTCTGCCGCTCTTTTGTGGTCTACTATGGTGAAAACTTTCAGTCCCTTCCTTTTGACCGTTTCCACTATCCTCTTGACGGTCTCTTCACCCGAGAACCTGCTCTCTTTCTGAACGAGCTCCGTAGAGTAAGACAGACCAAACCATACCAGAGCTGACAGTATGACCGTGAGCTTTCTCATCTCCATCCCTCCCATTTTCTTTTGATGATAGTTTAACACACAGGCTAAAATAAGAAGGCATGGAAAACTTCGTTTTAGACACAAGCGTTTTCACAAACCCTGACATCTACCAGATCTTTGGTGAAACAGACCAGCTTGGAGCTATAGAGAACTTCATCCACCTCGCCATACATTCGGGGGCGAACTTCTACATGCCAACCTCGGTTTACGACGAGATGCTCAAGATGGTGGATCTCAGACATCTGGCTCCCGAGTTTGAGATGGTGGTGAGGATCAGGTCTCCGAGGAAGTACTCAATAATGATACCCAGCGAGATCCTTTACGAACTCATTGAGGAGATAAGGCACAGGATAAACAAGGGTCTCAGGATTGCGGAGGAACACACGAAGGAAGCGGGGAAGCTTGCGGAGGAGGACGTAGGGAGGGTGGTGAACAAACTCAGGGAGAAGTACAGGGAGGCTCTCAGACAGGGGATAATAGACAGCAGGGAGGACGTGGACGTTCTGCTCCTCGCCTACGAGTTAGATGGAATAATAGTCACAGCGGATGAGGGGCTCAGGAAGTGGGCTGACAAGGTTGGAATAAAGCTGATAGACCCAAAGAACTTCAAGGGGATACTGGAGAGTCTAATCAAACACAAGGCCGCCACTGAGTAGGTGTCCAAGCAGTCCGGTCATGTTCAGAAAGACCTTGTCAAAGGTCAGAACCCAGTAGCTGTCCTCCTCCTTCAGATCCTTCTGAACCACCTGTATGTGTCTTGAGGTTCTCTGAAGGAGCTCTACAAGGGCCAAGGCATTCTCCCTCCTGTTAAACCTGCACCTGAACGTTCTGTAAACCTTGTGTTCCCTTTTAAACTGTTCTATGGCATCAAAGAGCCCGTCTATGAAAGCCCTGCCCAGTTCTTCGTAGAGGTGCTCTGTCCTCTCTATCCCTTCCTCCTCCATGAAGAGAACGAGCCTCAAGATCCTGTTGGTGTAGTACTCGGGAGGGAGCTGGAGCATGTTCTTGGCGGTGACCTTTATATCGCTCAGGTTGGCGTAGCTCGTTATGTACTTAGCTCTCCTGTTCTCCTCCGAATCTTCTTTCAGGACAACCCCTTCCCTACCTTCCTCGTTCAGCTTTATAAGGAGATCCTTCAGTTTATCAACGTCCTCATGGGAGAACCTTCCGAAGACCTCAACGCTCGGTAGGGAGTACTTTTCTATCAGTCTTAGCTTCTCATCCTGACTCAGAAAGCCCTGCTCGTTCTTCCTCATTATGTCAAAGACGAAGAATTTCACGTCTTCCTTCACGAAGGGTGGACTCTCATCTATGTAGGGGTTCTCGGGACCCGCCACCTCCGTACAGAGGACGAGGTCAGGGTTCTCTTCAAAAAAATCACGGTTTATGAAGTCCGGGAGCCTGTCGGTCGTGAAAGGGCAGAGGTACCCTCCCCTGGAAAGGGCTATTACCCTGTCCCCGACCCTGAATATCCTCACGTTGTAGCCGTCAACCTTCTCCTCTACCCAGAAGGGTTTTTCAAACTGTTCTCTTATGCCCTTCCCGAGCATGAATATCCTTCCTATGTGGGGGTACCCCCATATCACGGTATCCTGAAATATGGCGGTCCCTCTGGGTATGTCCTTGTAATCGTCGGAGAACCTGAGGTATTCAAAACCCAGGAAGTTTTCTGAACGAGCCTTCCTCTGCCTTACCGCTTCCCTGACGAGGCTTACGTCAATCACTTATTAGAGAATACCACAGCATAAGCCCATCATGGCTTCCCAGTATGTCCTCCGACGCTCTCTCCGGATGGGGCATCATCCCAAAAACGTTTCCCTCTCTGTTCATCACGCCTGCTATGTTGGAGACCGACCCGTTTGGATTCGCCTCCTCAGTGGGATTCCCTTCCTGGTCAACGTATCTGAAAAGGATCTGACCTCTCTCCTCCATCTCCTTCAACTCCTCCTCGGGAACGTAGTATCTCCCATCGTGATGGGCTATCGGAACTCTAAGTATGTCTCCTCTGTCAAGCTCTTTTGTAATGGGTGTGTCTCCATTCTCAACCCTGAGCAAAACGTCCTTGCACACGAACCTCATGTTGAGGTTGGGGAGGAGAGCACCTGGAAGAAGGTGAAGTTCCGTAAGTATCTGGAAGCCGTTGCATATCCCTATAACGAGCTTTCCCCTCTGACCGAATTCGTAGACCGCCTCTGCAAGAGGTGTTTTTGAGGCAAGAGCCCCCGGTCTGAGATAATCTCCAAAGGAGAAGCCTCCGGGAAGGACCGCACAGTCGTACCTGGAAAGATCTTTCTGGTCGTAGAAGACGAACTCTACATCCTTCTCAAGAACATCCCTGATAACGTAGTAGGTATCGTAGTCGCAGTTGGATCCGGGGAATACGCAGACCGCGAACTTCATCAGAGTTCCTCTATCTCGTAGTCCTCTATCAGGGGATTGATTATGAACTTCTCTACGAGTTTTTTAACGTCCTCTCCCTCTTCCACTTCCATCTCAACGAGCTTTCCCACCTTAACGTGCTGAACTTTGAACCCGTTGTCCCTGAGCATCTCCTCAACCGCTCTCCCCTGGGGATCAAGAAGACCCTCCTTAGGCTTGATCAGAACCCTCACTCTCTTCATCTTCCATTCCCTCTGACTTTATCACCACCCTGCGTATCTCGTCCCCCTCTTCAAGCTCCCACCTCGGTTTGGCGAGCCTGTCTCTCTTGGAGAGAGGTATATCCTCAGCCCTTATCCTGTCGTAGAACGCCCTTCCATGCTTCGTGCTTACGAGAACCTCAAGTTCATCTTTTATGGGCAGTAGGTCAACGAGCCTCTCCCTCGCAGAACCAAGGACGTTTACACCCTTGACTCCCCTGTTTCTTACCGCTATCTCCTCCTGATATATCCTCTTAACCTTTCCATCTACAGTAACCACTATTATGAAGGGTTCCTCCCGCTTTATTATTCTGGCTCCGACAACCTCGTCATTCTCCTCCACCTTTATCCCCTGGGCACCCTTAGTGCCGGGTGTGGCGGGAGGTATCTCTCTCACACTGAACCTTGCGACCTTTCCTCTCTTTGTAAACATGAGTATGTCGCTCATGTCTATGGACTGAGCTATACCCACCACCTCGTCGTCTTCCGCGAGCTTTATTATCCTCATCCCCTGAGCCTTGTATTCAAACTCTACGAGAGGTATCTTCTTTATGAAGCCGTTCCGTGTCGCAAGAAGTAGCCTGTCCGCAAACCTTTCCCTTATGAAGGCTCCGACTATGTGCTCTTCAGACTCTTTGAAGTTTACCTTGCTACCCTGAAGAGCCTGAGAGCCTGCGAGCCAGTAAACCCTTCCCCTGTTGGACACAAGAAAGAGCCCCTCCGTAAAGGGGACATCAAGTATGTCCACCACAGGTGATTCTCCCTCCGGTATGTTCTCCACAGGCATAACCTTGCCGTTCTCCAGAACCGCAACTACAAGGGAGCCTTCCTTCAGTTCTTCCTCAAGTCCCTCTATGAAGGTTCTCCTCAGATCCCCGTGTTTTTTGACCAGTTGCTGGGTTTCCTCCACGAATATCCTTATCCTCTCTTCCTCACTCCCTATAACTTTCCGGTAATAATCTATCTTCTGAAGGAGTTCAGCCTCCTCCTGTCTGAGCTTGTCCCTCTCAAGGGAGGTGAGCCTGTGGAGTCTCAGATCTAAAACAGCTTGAGCCTGTCTCTCCGTAAGTCCGAAGCGAGCCTGGAGCATCTCCCTTGCCTCGGAGGGATCTTTGGATCTTCTGATTCCTTCTATCACCTCGTCCAGGTTGTTTATGGCAATAAGCAGTCCCTGAACCACGTGTAGCCTGTCCTCCGCCTTCTTGAGGAAGAACCTCGTCCTTCTGAGTATTACGCTGAGCCTGTGTCTTATGAACTCCCTCAGGAGTTCCTTTATTCCTACGAGCTTTGGTTCCCCGTTCACGAGGACGACAAGGTTCACAGGAAAGCCTTTCTTGAGCTGGGTGTACTTGAATAGCTTTTTGAGAACCTTCTCTCCCTTTGCCTCTCTCTTCAGCTCTATTACTATCCTTATTCCCTCCTTGTCCGACTCGTCCCTTATGTCCGAGATCTCCTTTAACCTCCCGCTCCTTACATTGTCCGCTATCTTCTTGATGAGCTCAGCCTTGTTCACCTGGTAGGGGATCTCTGAGACCACTATCTGTTCCCTTCCTCCCTGAACCTTCTCCACATGAGCCTTCGCCTTCACTTGGACTATTCCCCTTCCTGTTTCGTAGATCTCCTTTAGGTCTTTGAAGTTCTCTATCACCCCTCCGGTGGGGAAGTCAGGACCTTTTATGATCTCAAGGATCTCCTCAGTTGTCATGTTGGGGTTCTTTGCAAGTTCAATGAGAGCCTTCCCCACCTCCCTGAGGTTGTGAGGAGGTATAGATGTGGCGAGACCAACCGCTATTCCTGCGGTGCCGTTGCAGAGTAAGTTCGGGAACTTCGATGGGAGGACAGTGGGTTCATTCAGAGACTCGTCAAAGTTGGGGACGAAGTCCACCGTATCCTTGTCTATGTCCTCAAGGAGCTCAACCGCGATCTTGGAGAGCTTGGCCTCGGTGTTGTGGTTTATTATCCCGTTGGCCACGAAAGAGTGGCACTCACTCTGAACCCTTATAGAGTAAACGGTTTTGTATCCGCCGAACTCTTTGGAGACAACCTGGTCAAAGAAGTATCTGTTCCTGAGAAGCTCTTTTACGAGCCTCAGGTCTTCTTCTTCTAAGTATCTTTCAAGAAGGTGCATATATCTCTCTAAGCTCTCGTATCTGTCGAGGTTGTGCTTTATGAACCACTCGTTGAATCTGAACCTATATTTTCTTCTCAGGTATTCCGATAGAAAAGGTATCCTGTCGGTCCTGCTGAGAACCCTTCCGTAGTTTCTCAGATACTCCCCAAGCTTCCTCTGCTTCTCGCCCACGAAGCCTATCTCTTCAGAAAACTTCCTGAGATTGTAAGCTCCGCTTATCAGGAGTCTGTATATGTGCCTGTCCCTGTGGATCCTGCTAACTATCCCAAAGTTGAGAAGAACTATCTGGAGCTGTTTTATGAGCTTCAGGCTCTTGGAGTGGTAGAAGACCAGAGTCGTTTGGCCCACCTTACTGACACTCCCGTCTCCCTCAAATAGCGCCTTCAGGAAGGCCCTCTGGATCTTTTTAGAGGATCTCAGGACCACCTGAGGGATCTCTTTTTCCTCAGCCTTATGGTTGAAGCCAAGATCCTTCACGCGTCCTATGAACTCTCTGTTGTGTATCTGGAACTCGGTTATCGTCTTCCCGCTCCTCAGCTTCCTTTCGTAGGCGCAGTAGGAACCTGTGTGAGCTTTCGAGAGGCACCTTTCAAACTCTTCCACAAACTCTGCATTCACATTGGAAAATCCAACCCTTTCATCGTTTATGTATCCCTCACTTACAAAGCTCCCCAGAAGGAAGGCTTCCTCTTCCGTTATGAGATCCTCATCGGGGAAGAGCTGGGAATCCCTTGCGACTACAAGGTAGTCCCCCTCTTGGAGCTCCTCCAAAGTTTTCCACCTGTAGGTGGGCCTGCCCCCTTCTCCCCTGACGAGAGTTAGAAGGGGATGGTTGTAGCTCCCTTCTATCTCAAGACCCGTGGTAGTCCTTATCTTTATGGTGGGATGCTTTCCCGAGTTGAAGAACCTGTCCGCCCTGTTTACCTTCCCGTTTAAGGAGAGAACCTCTAAATCTATCTCGTTCTCAGAAGAGTCCCTGGAGTCGGGGACTATGGACTCTATCGGGATGAGTCCCCTCTTCGTCAGAACCAGAGAGCCTTCGGTTATACAGTATCTCATCTGGGCGGGCGGGTCCCCATCCACCGACCCGTAGTTCCCCTGACCTATGATCAGAGGATACCTCATGGAGAAGTCCTGTGCCATCCTCACGAGAGCGTCGTAAACCGCCTGGTCTCCGTGGGGATGGAACTTCCCCAAGACCTCACCGACCACCCTCGCACTCTTTTTAAAGGGCTTCTCTGGAGTCAGCCCCATCTCGTACATCGCGTAGAGTATCCTCCGCTGAACGGGCTTGAGACCATCCCTGACATCGGGGATAGCCCTCCCCACTATGACGGACATGGCGTAGTCTATGTAAGACTGCTTTACCTCTTCCTCTATGGGGATTTCTATGATCTCCATTGTTCTTATTATACCACAGCGTTAACCACCTTCTCTTCCCTCACTATTTTGAATATCCTATCTCCCAAGAATCTCTCACACACCCAGAGGTTCGTCTCCAGGTGTCCTGTGAAGAGAGGAACTCTTATATAACCCCCTGCGAGCCCTATCCATGGAACGAGGTGATCCGCCAAGTGTCTGTCCACAGTAGCTCCCGAGCTCCAGTCCTCCCAGAGCTTCCTCGCACACTCGCTCCCCACCACCTCCGCTGGTTTACCCTTCTTGCCCAGATCGTCCGCCCCAATTATGTTCCCCTTTGTGTCCTCGAGCCAGAGGGTGACACTCGTCCCGATGGAGAAGCTCTTAACATACTGCCTGTAAACCTCCGGCTCAGGAAAACCTTTCTCTCTCAAAAACTCTATAGCGCCTTTGACCTGCCTCTCCACCACCTTCCTCTCCCTCAGCCTCTCCTCAGCCACCGAGAGCAGATGGAGCCTTTTAATCTCTCCCCTCCTGTTTTTAAAAAGCTTCAGCCTTTCTTTTAAAAACTCCCTCACCGATTTTAAATCCCCGAGCTCTTCTGAAGGACCGCCTTCGGCGGTGAGTCTGACAACACCTCCTCCCGCAGGGTAGTAACCCCTCCTGACCACCTCAACCCTCACGAACCTCGCAACTCCAGAGATGTGGGGAAGGTAAACGAACCTCACCCAGTCTATCGTAGGGCTCATCGGGACTTCCGTTCCTCCAACTATCTCTACCTCCACCTTTCCCGGAACGAAGAGGGAGACGGGAAGTATGGTCTGGAGGAAGAGACTTATGGAACCCGCGCTCCCGAAGTCAACCCTGTAGCCTCCCGGTTTCAGCTTCCCCGGGACGTAGGTTAGCTCCGTAGAGCCCAAGGAGTCTCCTTCAGCTTCCGCAGAGGCGAGCCTTTTTAAAAGCCTGACTATGTGAAGATGCTGTCTCTTTAAGCCCGGTCTATCCCTCTTAACCCTTACATTTCTTATCTTTACCGGCACCTTGAGCACCGTGCTCAGGAAGAGAGCTGTCCTGACTATCTGTCCTCCTCCCTCTCCGTAAGAGCCGTCAAGTTCAAGCATCGGCTAAAATTCTAACTTATGCTCAGGAAGTACCTCATGCTCCCCGTCGCCATCGGGGTGTTCACTGGACTCTTTGCAGTCCTCTTCGTCTATGCCTTAGAGTTTCTCAACCATTACGTCCTTGAGTTCTTGGTCGGGTACATTCAGCCCCTTCCCGCGGGAGAGGGAGTGAGGCAACACTTCACCTTTTATGCTGAAAGACCTTACCTCCTCCCCCTGACCGTTGCCCTCGGAGGGCTCGTCTCTGGACTCCTCACTCACTTCCTATCTCCCGAATCCGCTGGGGTAGGTACGGACGCAGCGATAAAGGCTTACCACAACAAGGAGAAGCTCTCCATAAAGTCCTCCATTGTAAAACTGATCACATCCGCAGTGACCATAGGGACAGGAGGAACCTCCGGAAGAGAGGGACCCATAGCCCTGATAGGTGCGGGGATAAGCTCAAGCATAGGAGACATTTTCAGACTGAATCAGAAGGAGAGGAGGACCGCCCTCGCGGTGGGTCTCGGGGCTGGGATAGCTGCCATATTCAAGGCACCCCTCGCTGGGGCGATAATAAGCGCCGAGGTCTTTTTCAAAAGAGACTTTGAGATAGAGGCTATGATCCCGAGCTTTATCGCTTCCGTGACCTCTTACAGCGTTTTCAGTCTCTTCTTTGGCTTCCAGCCTATATTTTCAGCGGACATACCCAAGTTTTTAAACGTCCAACCCCTATCTCTCTTAGCATACGCAGGTCTCGGTCTCGTTTGCGCCATCGTGGTAAGGATATTTACCTTCCTTTTCTTCAAGGTCAATGAGGAATTTGACAGGTTAAGAACACCTCCTTACGTGAAACCTGCTCTCGGTGGTTTTGTAGCGGGTCTCATAGGTGCCTTCGTCCCCATAGCCATAGGTAACGGCTACGGATGGCTCCAGTTGATACTGGACGGCAAGCTCACAGACTTGAGCTTCATAATCCTTGGAGCCCTTGCGGTTATGTTCGGAGTTTCCTTCACCCTCGGTTCGGGAGGTTCAGGAGGTGTCTTCGGTCCCTCGGTCATGATAGGGGGTCTTGTGGGATCAGCGTACAGTATAGCCCTGAACCAGTACTACTACATATCCTTACACGTTCCCTCCTTCACCATAGTGGGTATGGTCTCCCTCTTTGCAGGAGCGGCAAAGGCTCCCCTCTCTACCCTCATACTCATAGCGGAGATGACCGGAGGATACGAGCTCCTCGTCCCGGCTATGATCTCGGTGTTCATAACCTACTTCCTCAGCGGTAAAAGGAGTATATTCCCGAGCCAGGTGGATACCAGACTGGACTCTCCCGCTCACATGGACGAGTGGGGACTCTTCATCCTTGAGAAGTTAAAGGTGAAAGACTACATGAGAGAACCGATAACTGTGAGACCTTACGACTCAGTTGAGGAAGCCTACAGACTTATGATGGACAATCTGATAGGTGGGCTTCCCGTGGTTAACAGAGACAGGGTTGTCGGAATAATTACCAGAAGCGACATCATGGAGATCGCTCCCGCAGAGAGGAAAGGGATCAGAGTGTACGAGATCATGAGCACAAATCTCCTGGTTGCCACTCCCGAGGACACCCTCGCAGATGTCTTCAGGCTTATGACAGCGAAGGGTATAGGACGGCTTCCCGTGGTGGAGAAGAAAGGGAGCAGAAAACTCGTGGGTATAATAGCGAGGGCTGACATAGGAAGGGCTATAAGGGAGTTCTCAGCTTAACCTGACGTAGATATATCCGTCCTCTATCCTCGCCCCCTCGGGCTCTAAATCTCTCAGCTTTCTGGGAAGCATTATGTGGCTCTTGAAATTCCCCACCCTGACCACTACCTCGTCTTCTCCCTTCAATAGGGAGACGCTCTCCTTCTTCACGAAGGGTGCCCTTATCTTAATCACGTACTTCCCCTCCTCCTGGATGAACTCGTAAGGTTTCTCCCTGAAGAAGACATCCGCAGGATCCCTGTCCCTGTATACTATGTCGGAGAGTATCTCCAGCCTCTGGGTTCCGAACACCTCGTCCTCCAGAAGTGGAACCTTGAACACTGGAACGGGGGAGAAGTAGTCCTCTATCTCCGAGAGGTATTTCTTCTGAACCTCTATCCAGTTCCTGAGATAAGAGCAGTCCCCGGCGTCCGGAGGTATAACCTTGTTCACTATAACCCCGTCAACGTTCACCCCGAAGAGGTTGAAGTACATGAAAGCCCTCTGGCTCTCCCTGAGCACCATCTTCTCAGGGTTTGAGACGAGCCTGACGGAGGTTATCTCGGGGTCTATAAGTATCTCGTCCACACCCTTCAGCTTCTCGTAGAAGTTCTCAAGCGCCTTGAAGTAGGACTCGTCTGGAAGGGGAACGTCCGAGAGCCTTCCCACCACGGGTCTTGCCACCTTCATAACGAGGCGCTCCGTCTTGAAGATCTTTTTCATATACCACTTTAGAACCGTTGGCATGGAAACGAACCTCAGGGACTCTCCCGTTGGAGGGAGGTCAAGGACTAGAACATCGTACTCCTTCTCCCTGTAGTACTTGTTCACATACAGAAGGCTCGTGACCTCCTCCATTCCCGGGAGTATGGCGAGCTCCTCAGCCAAGACCTCATCAAGCCCGGTCGTGTTGAAAAGAAGCTCTAAGAACCTGTACACGTCCCCCCAGTACCTGTCTATCTCCTCCTGTATGTCTATCTCCTGTATGTAAAGCTTCTCATTTATCTTTATGGGAAGTCCCTTCGCCCTGAACTTCTCTTCCTCCGAAATGTCAAAGGCGTCGGCGAGGGAGTGTGCGGGGTCAAGGGAGACGACGATGGTCTTGTAACCCAGCTCTGAGAGCCTGTATCCTGTCGCTGCGGATATGGTAGTTTTCCCTACACCACCCTTTCCTGAGAAGAGAAGTATCCTCATGAAAATATTTTAACCCGAGCTATCTGCGAATTATTCGCAAATTAGTATATAATTATATTGCAATTAAATTACATGTAGGAGGTGTGAGAGATGAAGAGCTTGGTTGCTGTGGTGGCGGTGGCTGTTGGTGGTGCTCTTCTCATGGGAACGGGGAACCCAGAGGATGCCAAGCTCCTTGAGGAGGCGAGAAAGTACTTCAAACCCCTCCCAGAGGTCGCCCAGAGCAAAGACAACCCCGTAACCCCCGAGAAGGTAAGGCTGGGGAAGATGCTCTACTACGAGCCCAGGCTTTCCAAGAGCGGGCTTATATCCTGTAACACCTGTCACAACCTCGCGACCTACGGGGTGGACAACCTTCCGACCTCCGTGGGACACAGGTGGCAGATAGGTCCAAGGAACGCACCCACTACGCTGAACGCAGCAATCCACGTTGCCCAGTTCTGGGATGGAAGGGCTAAGGACGTTGAGGAGCAGGCTAAGGGACCCATACTCAACCCCATAGAGATGGCTATGGACTCTCCCGAGGAGGTGGTGAAAAGACTCAGTTCAATACCCGAATACGTTGAGCTCTTCAAAAAGGCATTCCCACATGAGAAAAACCCTCTCAACTACGAGAACGTTGCGAAGGCTATAGCGGCATTTGAGAGAACCCTGATGACCCCTTCAAGATTTGATAAGTTCCTCAAGGGGGACGTGAATGCCCTGACGAAGAAGGAGAAGAAAGGACTCAAGACCTTCATAGAGGTGGGGTGTGCGGGCTGTCACAATGGACCTGCGGTTGGAGGGAGGATGTTCACGAGGTTCGGTATAGTTGAGGCATACTGGGACGCCACGAGGGAGTATGTAACCCTTGAAAAACCTACGATGCCCATGGACGTTGGCAAGTTCGCTGTAACCCACAGGGAGGAGGACCTCTACGTCTTCAAGGTTCCCTCTCTCAGGAACGTAACGAGAACATACCCTTACTTCCACGACGGCTCTGTGTGGAACCTGGAGGACGCCATACAGGTCATGGCTAAGGTCCAGCTCGGAAAGGAGCTGTCCAAAAGCCAGGTTGAAAGCATAACCGCCTTCCTGAGAACACTTGAAGGTGAGATACCCAGATATGCTCTGGAGTTACCTGTGCTTCCTCCATCAACGAACAGTACGGAAAAGCCCGTAAGGTGATACTCACGCCCCTTCGGGGGCGTCCTTTACACAGCTACAGCCTTTTTGTAGAGGGACTTCACAAGCTCAAAGTTAAGACTGTGCCCACCTTTGTAGGATATGAACTTGCCTCTCACTGACATCCCGAGGAGGTAAAGGTCGCCTATGAGGTCAAAAACCTTGTGTCTGACAGGCTCGTCCTGGTATCTCAGTCCGCCTCTGTTGTACACCTTTTCCCTTCCTATCACGAGTGTGTTCTCTAAGCTACCTCCCTTCCCAAGTCCGTTCTTCTTTATGAACTCTATCTCGTGCTCAAAGCAGAAGGTCCTCGCAAGGATTATGTCTCTTACGTTCCCCCTGAAGGTGTATTTCTGTTTGCCAAAGTAAGTCTTGAACTCTCCCTCGTAGGTTATCTCAAAGCAGGAGCAGGGAAGGGCCATTATGTATGAATCCCCCCTTTCAACCCTTACCTCATCCTTTATATACAGGACTTCAATGTTCTCGTCCTGCTTTACCACTTTATCCTTGAGCTCTCTGTAGAAGAAGTATCCGCTTCCGTCCATTATGGGTATCTCGCTTCCACCCTGAACCTCTACGGTGAGGTTGCTTATTCCCAAGAGGTGGAGTGTCGCGAGGAGGTGTTCAACCGTCTTTACCACAACGCCTTCGCTTCCTAAATCCGTGGAGTGGAAAGTGTTTACAACATTTTCAGGGCTGACGGGTATCTTTACACCTTCTTTATAGAAGCTTATTCCCGAGTTCTCACCTTCTGGATGTAGTACTACCTTCGTTCTTTCCCCGGAGTGTATTCCAACCCCCTCAAACTCTAAAGTTTCTTTTATAGTCCTCTGTTTCATAGCGGTATTAACATAAGCAATTTTCTTGCCAGAACTCGTGAATTTTACCCGCGACCTCCTCCATCAAGGGTTTCATGGGCATTATATTCGGTCTTAAGCCGAACTTTTCCAGCTCCTTTTTTGTAGTTTTGCCAATTGAGACTACAACGACGTCTTTGAGTAAAGCTACCGCTCTATCCTTTTGTAAATTTGCAAAAAGACCTCTTACAGCTGATGGGCTTGCAAAGACGATAAAACCGCCCTTTCTCAGAGAAGATACTATCTCACCCTCATCGTACTTAACCTGGACGGTTCTGTACACATTCAGCGGTATTACCCTGTAACCTTTCTCTGATAGACCCTCCAACAGCTCCCTCCTGCCCTGTTCCGAGCGCGGTACAAGAACCACCTCACCCTTTCCCTCCGGAAACTCTCTAACCACACCCTCTGCGCTCATATCTTTTGGAATTAGCGACACCTCATATCCGAGCTCCTTGAGTACATTTCCTGTCTTTTCGCCCACAGCGACGAGCTTTGCCCCCCGGGGTATTTTCGCCCCGCTCAGAAAGTACCTGACCGCCTTCGCACTCGGGAACACCACATAGTCAACCTTCCCCTCCGGAAGCTCAAAGTCCAGGCGCTCGGTCTCTATCAGGGGCAGTTCAACAACCTCAAATCCGTACTTTTCAAAGAGTTTTCTGTCCTTCTCTATATCCTCTTTTGACCGGGTGAGTATCACCCTCTTTGGAGTTGCTCTGTCCATTCTCTCATTTTATTCAATGCCCTCTCAGCGAGAAGTTCCTTTCTCCTTTTTTTGTCCCTCACTCTTTTATCCAGCGGAGGAAGGAGACCGAATACTGGGTTCATGGGTTGGATCTCGCCCTCCTTGGAGGTCACGTATCTCACGAGGGAACCCAGCATGGTCTCCGCAGGCGGAACCACAAGCTCTTTACCTTTGGCGAGCCTTCCAGCGTTTATCCCCGCAAGAATGCCGGTAGCCGAAGATGCAACGTAGCCCTCTACCCCCGTTATCTGCCCCGCGAAGAATATGTTCTCCCTCTTCCTCATGTTCAGGAAGGGAGTCAGAACCCTGTTGGACTGGATGAAGGTGTTCCTGTGCATGGATCCGAGCCTTACAAACACAGCATTCCTGAGGGCTGGTATGAGCCTGAAGACCCTCTTCTGCTCCGGGTAGGTGAGCTTGGTCTGAAAACCCACGAGGGAGAGGAGAGTTCCCTCCTTATTCTCCTTCCTCAGCTGTACCACCGCAAAGGGCTGTTCCCCAGTCCTGGGGTCTTTCAGTCCCACAGGCTTCATGGGACCAAAGAGAAGGGTCTGGTATCCCCTTTCTGCCATCTCCTCTATGGGCAGACAGCCCTCAAAGTGAACCGCCTTCTCAAAGTCCTTGGGCTGAACCTTCTCCGCCTTCAGGAGCTCCTCGTAGAACTTCCTGTACTCCTCCTCCGTCAGGACGCAGTTGAAGTAGTCGTCCCCACCCCTTCCGTACCTTGAACCCCAGAAACCTTTGGAGAAGTCAACACTCTCCGCATCAACTATTGGAGATATAGCATCGTAGAAGTACAGGGTCTCATGACCCACGAGCTCCCTTATATGTTCTGTGAGTTTTTCGGAGGTGAGAGGTCCCGTGGCGACTATAACTATATCATCTTCGGGTATGCGCTCTACCTCCTTCCTCCGGACCTCAATGTTGGGGTGCTCCTCTATCCTTCTTGTTATGTATGAGGCGAATATCTCCCTGTCAACCCCGAGGGCTCCCCCAGCGGGAACCCTTGACTCCTTCGCGGACTCAACCACAAGGGAGTTAAGCAG
>WGFS01000155.1 GCA_015492115.1 Aquificaceae bacterium | reverse complement strand
GGAAAGCTGAAGCGCTTTATGCTACCCGATCTCTACGACAGAGTCCTGGAAAGACCCAGAGAAGAAGATCTGAGCGCCTTCAACACACCCGAGGGTGAGCTGATAAGGAAATACCTGACCAAAGAGACCAAGAAGGACGTTCTGCCCTCCCACCACATAGAGCTTGACCTCGGTCTTGACTCACTCGGTAAGGTGGAGCTTTTGAGTTTTTTAGAGAACGCCTTCGGCGTGGCTATAACGGAGGAGGAGCTATCCAGACACAGCACGGTGAGGGAGCTCATAGATTACATTAGAGAGAGAAAAGAGCACGTTGAAATTAAGGAGGTCAGCTGGAAGGAAATACTTGAAAAGGCGCACCCTTATGAGCTGAAGGACTATCCGACGCTCTTTAAGGTAGGGAGGGCACTCCTGAAACTCTTCTTCAGGCTCTACAACAGGGTTGAGGTTGAAGGTGTGGAGAAACTCCCATCGCCACCCTTTATAATCGCACCGAACCACGCGAGCTACATGGACGCCTTCGTGCTCGCGGCCGTCCTTCCAGAGGGGGTCGCCATAAACACCTACTTTCTCGGAGAGGAGGTTTACTTCAGGAACCCTCTTACCAGGCTGTTTGGAAAGCTCGCCCACGTGATAACGGTTGACATAAACAGGAATCTCAAGGGTTCCCTCCAGAAGGTGGCACATGCCTTGAAAGAGGGCAAGGTCGTGGTCATATTCCCCGAGGGTGCGAGAACAAGGACGGGAGAGCTCATGGAGTTCAAGAAGGGGGTGGCTATACTTTCCAGAGAGCTCGGGGTTCCGGTTGTGCCCACCGCACTCGTGGGCACCTACGAAGCCTGGTCTATCTACGACAGACTACCAAAGCCAAGGAAGGTGAAGGTAATATTTGGAGACCCCATATATCCAGAGGACAAAGGCTACGATGAACTCACCCGGGAACTGCGCAGGAAAGTGAAGGAGCTACTTGAGTTTCCTGAAAAGTAGTTGCAATTGAAAATGAGACTAACTATATTATCTCGTAATGAGTGTCAATCTCAACGAGATAAAGAGGGAGTTCACCAAGTTCCTGAAGCGTAAGAACATGAAGGTGACCCAGAGCAGACTCAACCTGATTGACCTTATAGCCAGCTATGGAAAGCACTTTGAGGTTGAGGAGCTCGTAAACTGGATAGCGACTCAGGCGGACAGGAGCGTGTCCCGCTCAACCATATACAGGACGATAAAGCTACTTCAGGAGTTCGGTGTAATAAGGGAGGTGATAAAGCTCAACAACAGAACGATATACGAGTTCGTCGCAGGAAAGGCTCACCACGATCACCTCGTCTGCGTTGAGTGTGGGAAGATCATAGAGTTCGTCAACGAGGACATAGAGAAGCTTCAGGATGAGGTCTGCCTTGAGTACGACTTCAAGCCATTACATCACAGGCTTGAGATATTCGGTATATGTGCAGAGTGTGCCAGGGTGGAGTAACATAAATACATGCTCTACAGGAGGCGCGTCCAGTTCTACGATACGGACGCTCAGGGCATAGTCCATCACTCCAACTACTTCCGTTACTTTGAGGAGGCAAGGGGGGAGTTCCTGAGGGAGCTCGGTATGCCTTACAGTGCCATAAGAGAGCTCGGCTACGAGGTTGTACTCCTTTCCGCCTCCTGTGATTTCAAGAAGCCTCTCCTGTACGACGAGGTTGTTGAGATAGATCTCAGCCTTGAGGAGATGGACAGGTTCACCTTCAGCTTTACCTACAGGGTGAGTGTGGGAGGTGAGCTGAGAGCTGAGGGGAGGACTAAGCACTGCATGGTAAAGGATGGGAAGCTCGTCTCCATCCCACCCCAGATAAGGGAAAGACTCTCCGCGGAGACAAAGGCATGAGGAGGTTCTTTCTGCTCGTCTTCATCGCTATGGAGGTGTTTGTCATGAGTATCGCGCTTGCTCAGGAGCTTTACATAAGAGACCTTCCCAACGGGGCAAAGCTTATAGTGAAGCCCAGGGATGACACTTCCGCTGTCGCCCTTCAGGTCTGGTTCAGGGTTGGCTCCGTTTACGAAAATTATGAGGAGAAGGGTATGGCTCACTTTCTGGAACACATGCTCTTCAACGGCTCGGAGAAGTATCCCTACGGCGAGGTTGACAGGATCGTTGAGAGTCTTGGAGGAAACATAAACGCAGCAACTTCCAAGGACTTCACATACTACCACATAGAGATAGCCTCTCCTTACTGGAAGCAGGCTCTTGAGGTTCTCTACCAGATAACGCTGAAGGCTCTCCTTGAGGAGAAGATGATTGAAAAGGAGAAGCCTATAGTTATAGAGGAGCTCAGAAGGGGAAAAGACAACCCCACCACCGTTCTGTGGGAGACCTTTGAGAAGACGGCCTACAAGGTATCTCCCTACAGGTTCCCCGTTATAGGCTTTGAGAACACTATAAGGAAGTTCACGAGGGAAATGCTCCTGAAGTTCTACAGGAGCTTCTACCAGCCGAGGAACATGGCGATCGTGGTCGCCGGGAACGTGGATCCAAAGGAGGTTGAGGAGGAGGTTTTAAAGACCTTCGGTAGGGAGGAGGGGAGACCTGTCCCCAGGGTGCAGATACCCTCAGAGCCGGAACAGCTGGGCGTGCGCTTTGAGAAGTTGAAAGACCCGAGAGTTCAGAAGGCATACTGGATAATAGGGTGGAGGGTTCCAGCCATTGGGAAGACGGACTACTACGGTCTCGTTGTTCTTGACGAGATACTGGGAAGCGGGAGAACCTCTGTCTTTTACAGAGAGCTGAAGGAAAAGGGGCTCGTCTACTCCTTCTTCACAGGGGATATGGGGAGACCCCGTGACAACCTATACGTGATAAGCGCAACCTTTGACCCCGATAAGTACGAAGAGGTGAAGAAAAGGATTCTGGATCTCCTTAAGGAGGTTTACGAAAACCTCACCGATGAACAGGTGGAGACAGCAAAGCAGAAGATAGTGGGCTCAAGGATATTTGAGGAGGAAAAGGTTGAGGGGGAAGCCTACGACATAGGGTACTCCTATACAGTTGTAAGAGACCTTGACTTCTACAGGTTCTTTGATAAGAACGTCAGCAAGGTCAGAAAGGTTGATGTGATGAGGATTTACGAGAGGTATCTGAGCAAGGGTAACTACGTTGAGGTTCTCATGTTACCGGACAGGAGAGGAGGTGAGTAAAATATGGGTATGAGGAAGCTGGCGCTCATTCTACTGCTCGCTTCTTCCCTATTTATAACATCGTGCGTTGAGGTAGCTCTAATAGGGGCGGGTGTTGTGGCAGGTGGAGCCATAGGTTACTACGCGGGCAAAGAGGGATACAATGTAAAGATTGAGAAGGAAGAGAAGTGATAAGGCTCCTGCTCCTGCTCCTTATAGCCCTCAGTCCCGGTATCGGAGGTCCAAAGGTGGTTGAGAAAACTCTACCCAACGGGGTTAAGCTCATAGTCAAGGAG
>WGFS01000154.1 GCA_015492115.1 Aquificaceae bacterium | reverse complement strand
GTGAATGATTCTGATACACCTGTATCCTCGTGGAAGTATATACGTTCTATAACAGTCCCTTCACTCAGTATAAAGCTCCTCTCTATGGTGTTCTCAAGCTCCCTGACGTTGCCGGGCCAGTCGTAGGATAGGAGTTGCCTCTTGGCTGACTCGGAAAGCTCCTTAGTGTCTGTCCCGAACTTCTCCGCCGATCTCTTTATGAAGAAGTAGGCGAGGGGCAGTATGTCTTCCTTCCTCTCCCTCAGAGGAGGTATGTGTATGTGTATGACGTTGATACGGTAAAAGAGGTCTTCCCTGAACTCACCCTTTTCAACCATCTCTTTGAGGTTCCTGTTGGTTGCACAGAGAACCCTGACATCTACCCTCTTTGGTCTGTTGGATCCTATGGGTCTTATCTCTTTCTCCTGAAGGAGTCTCAGGAGTTTTGCCTGCAGTGAGAGTGGCAGGTCTCCTATCTCGTCCAGAAAGAGCGTTCCCCCCTCCGCCTCTTCAACTATGCCCTTCTTATCCGTATAAGCACCTGAAAAGCTCCCCTTTTTGTAACCGAACAGCTCAGCCTCTATCAGGTTGTCCGGAAGCGCTGCGCAGTTGATCGCTATGAATGGTCCCTTAGACCTCCTGCTACTCCTGTGTATCAGCTTAGCAACGACCTCCTTACCCACTCCGCTCTCCCCTGTTATCAGGACAGAGGTGTCAAAGGGCGCCACCTTCTTGGAGGTGTCCAGAACCCTTCTCATCTGAGGGCTTTCCGCCACAACGTCTATACCTAAGAACTCCTCTAAGTCTTTCACCCTCTCCCTGAGCCTCTTGGTTTCTATCGCCTTGTTCAGGATGTTTGTGAGTTCGTCAAAGTTCACGGGTTTTGTCACGTAGTGGTAGGCTCCGCTCTTTATGCTCTCTATGGCGTCCTCTATACTACCGAAGGCGGTCATTATGACCACGGGGAGCTCCGGGAATCTCCTGTGTATCTCTTCCACGAGCTCAGTACCGGAGAGTTCGGGCATCTTCTGATCTACGAGGACAACGTCAAACCTTCCCGCCACCCTGAGGGCTTCCTGCGGAGAGGAGGTGGTAAAGACCTCTTTAAAATCCTTCTTGAGCTTCGCCTCAACTATCCTGAGTATCTGCTCGTCGTCATCTACTACTAAGACCCTTCCCATACGAGTTCTATTTTAGAGGAATGAGTGCGGACGCTCACGTTCTGAAGGGAGAGGAGGTGTTCCGCAAAGGCAAGGAAGAACTCTTTTATATCGTTCAAAGCGTCCATCTCTCCCTCAATGATGAGGGATCTTCTTTCTGGCTTCAGCCCTTTTGGTTCTGCGATCACATCCTTGAGTGCACTGAGAGCCTTCGTAAAGAGATAGGGATCCCCCCGGAGCAGAGACTCCCCTTTTAAAGGTATTCCGAAGACCTCACCTGCAAGCTGGGTCGGGTTGAACCCTTCCTCTTTGAGGATGTACCTTCCAGCCTTTATGGACTCTATCAAAAAGATCCTCTCAAGGACCTTCTCCAGGAGCTCCAAGTTCTCTAAGGCTATCTCCTTGAACTCTTTCTCATCGGCGAGCTCAACGGAGGACTTTATCTTGAAGAGGAGTGAAAATACGTCGTGCTTGAGCCTGTAAAGCTCAAACCTCAAGTCAGAACTTCCTCCTTCCTCCTCGCCTTCAAGTCTTCAAGGAGCTGGTAGTCCTTCTTTATGTCCCTTCCCGCACGGGTGAGGTATCCTCCCACCATCATGGCGTTGGTCATGAGAACAGCCATCCCGTGGAAGTCCCTCAGGTTCTGCTCCCTCCCACCGCACAGTCTGAGCTCAGCCTTCGGGTTCGTGAACCTGAACATGGCTATGACCTTGAGAGCTTCCATAGGAGAAACACCTGGCGCGTTCTCTAAGGGGGTTCCCTGAATGGGCATGAGGAAGTTGAGGGGTATTGAGTCCACCTCAAGCTCTCTGTAAGTCAGGGCGAGGTCAACCCTGTCCTCCTCGCTCTCACCCATCCCGAAGATACCGCCACAGCAGGTAGATAAACCGACTTCTTTGATCCTCTTTATGGTCTCGTACCTGTCCTCCCACCTGTGGGTGGTGACTATCTTTGGAAAGAAGTTCCTGCTCGCCTCAAGGTTGTGGTTTACCCTCTTCACACCCGCAGACTTGAGCTTCCTGAGGCTCTCCTCGTCCATAGTCCCCGCGGAGACGCAGACGTTTATGGGTATCTTCTCAACCTCCTTTACCTCCCTCACTGCCTCAGCTATCCTCTCCACCTCCTCGGGGGTAGCCTGCTTGCCCGCCAGAACAACGCAGTAGCGGTTTGCACCGAACTCCACCCCCCTCTCCGCACCTTCAACTATCTCCTCCTTGGGGACGAGGTTGTAGACGTTTATGGGGGTCTTGTAGAACTTGGACTGGGCACAGAACCTGCAGTCTTCGGAGCAGGCACCGCTCTTGGCGTTTATAATTGAGCAGAACTCCAGCTCGTTCTCAGGGAAGAACCTCTTTTTAATCTTCTGGGCAAAGTGGGTTAGAAATGGGACGTAGTCGTCCGGAACACTCAGTATGTTCAGAGCCTCCTCCCTGGTTAGAGGCTCGTAATTTATAGCCTTCTCGTAAAGCTCTATTATCAAACTCTCATACCTGTCCATCTTCGCACCTCCGTGAACAAAAGGATAATATAGGAAGGTGCGGTGTCGTGTAAAGGAAATCAGTGAGGGTTCTTCCTGATGAACTCTTCCCAGCTCTCCTTGAAGTTGTGGTACAGCCAGAATGCGACCGCTTCCTTCTCCTCCTCTGAAAGAGTCCTGCCTATCGGAGGCATCACACCGAAGATCTTGTAAGCCATGGGGAGGCACACCCCCTTCTCACGGGAGGGGTTCGTTATGTAGTCCTTCACAAACTCAACGAACTTATCTTCCTCGGGATAGAACTTCTTCACCCTCGCGGAGACCTCCGACATGGGTGGAGCTTTGAGGGGCGGTTTTCCTCCGGACTTGACCACCTTCCGGATCCTGGCGAGCTTCTCAGGGCTCACCCTCTCCACGTGGCAGGCTGAGCAGGTTTTCCTGAAGACCTCGTATCCTTTATCGCTTAGCTCACCCGCAAAAGATACTGACACGATCAGGAACAGGACGTAAGTAAACGCTTTCATACTCAAAAGGGTACAACAAAATCAACGTTCTGTCAAGGCGGTTTCTATAATAGATCCTCATGTATGACTTTGATACAGCGGTTGGTAAGATACTGGAGGCTGGACGCTTCCTTGACTCTAAGGGCTGGGTTCCCGCAACGAGTGGAAACCTATCGGTCAGAGTTGGTTCAGATAAATTTGCCATAACAGCATCGGGCAGGCACAAGGGCAGACTAAAACCAGAGGACATCCTACTCGTTGACCTTGAGGGAAAACCCCTCAACGACAGGAGACCTTCAGCGGAGACGCTTCTCCATCTTACGGTTTACAGGCTCAACCCGGATGTTAATGCGGTTGTGCATACCCATTCGCCGAACGCAACCCTCATATCACGACTTGCCAAGGGAAGTGTTGAGCTTGAGGACTACGAGCTCCTGAAAGCCTTTCCGGAGATAGAGACCCACGAGACAAAGCTGAGTGTCCCCGTCTTTGAAAACGACCAGGACATGAAAAGACTCTCCTCAAGGGTTGAGGAGTATCTCAAGAAGCATCTCAGCACCTACGGCTTCCTGATAGCCTCTCACGGGCTCTACACCTGGGGCAGGGACATGGACAGTGCTCTCATGCACGCCGAAGCCTACGAGTTCCTCTTTGAGTGTGAGCTAAAGCTCATGGCTTTAAGGTGATCACTTCTGTTTCACCCTGAAGGTGCACCTCTCGTATCCCTGAGCTGCACAGGTTACCTCTTCCACCTCAAACTTTTTATCAAGGAGGTCTGTCAGGAATCCCTTGAAGAAGCCTGCCATAGGCTTACAGACGGGTTTCTGGCTCTTTCCTATGGCTTCCACCAGTATAGAGCCCTCTATGTATATCTCCATGCTCTCAAGGTCGTATTCAAAGAGGTCTATAAGCCTTGAGGATTCCGCTATTATGGTCAGCAGTTCAAGAGCCTCGTCCAGCCTGTCGGTGTAAACGCCGTAGCGCTCTTTGAGGGTCTTTGCCCCTTTCTTCCCTCCGTACTCCGCAGCCTTCTTTATTATCCTGTCTATCCCAAGCTTGGAGAGTTTGTATACGTCCCTGTATCCGTCTATAAGGGCGTCCCTGTGAATTAAGACGGACTCCCTCTCTATCGCTTCCGCGAGAGCCCTTATGTTGTCCTTTAAATATCCCATCCCAGTTTCCTCAGCTGAGCCTTTCCCTCTTCGGAGATCTTCTCCCTGTTCCAGGGTGGCTCAAATACAAATTCTACAACAACGTCCTTTAGCTGAGGGAACTTTTCCAGAACTTTCTGTCTTATATGCTCCGCAAAGAACTGCTTTGCAGGACAGCCCTGCACCGTCAGAGTCATATCTATGTAAGCGACACCCTCCTTAACCCTGACCCCGTAAATGAGCCCCAGGTTCACTATGTCTATGGGGATCTCCGGGTCTCTCACCTCTTTAAGTGCTTCAAGTATCTCTCTTTCCATAGTAAAAGGATACCTTTGGAAGCCTAAAAAGAAAGGAGTTTCGTCATAAAGGGAGTATATTATATATACTTTTCAATTTCCTGCGAGAGGTGTGAGAATGCAGTTACTTGAATACGACTCCTGCGGAGTGGGGTTCGTCTGCAACATAGATGGGCGGGTTGAGAACCAGATAGTCCGCTGGGGTGTGCAGGCGGTAAAAAATCTAACCCACAGGGGTGCTGTTGGGGGAGATGGAAAGACCGGCGATGGCGCCGGTGTTCTGACCCAGATACCCAGGAAGTTCTTTAAGAAGATCGTAGATGAGCTTGGATACGAGCTCTCAAGCCCTGATAACTTGGCGGTAGGTGTGTTCTTCCTCTACGATGACATAGAGGACAAGCTAACTGCGGAGTTCATCAGGGAAGGGATAAAGGTTCTCGGCTGGAGGGAAGTTCCCACCGACAGGGACGCTGTGGGTGAGTCCGCTCTAAGGGTAATGCCCAAGATAAAACACCTTCTCCTTGACATGGAGGGGATCCCCGAGGAAGACAGGGAGATAAAGCTGTACTTTGTGCGCAGGAAGATAGAGAAGAAGTTTGGTGACGATAGGGTTTACATACCCTCCCTATCCACGAAGGAGATAGTCTATAAGGGAATGCTCGTCGCACCTCAGCTTGACAGGTTCTACCCGGACCTCAAGGATCCGGACTTTGAGTCAGCCTACTGCATGTTCCACCAGAGGTACTCCACAAACACGCTTCCCAACTGGAGGCTCGCTCAACCCCTCAGGCTCCTTGCCCACAACGGAGAGATAAATACGATACAGGGAAACAGAAACTGGATGAGGGCTCTCCAGCATGAGCTTGAACATGAAGTCCTTGGAGACAGGAAAGAGCTCATAAAACCGCTTGTGTCCTGTGATGAGAGTGATTCCGCTTCCCTTGACAGGGTCTTTGAACTCCTCTGTCTTGTTGGATTCTCTCCTGAACACGCCATAAACATGCTCATACCTCCCGCCTGGGAGCACGTCCCCGAGCTATCGGATGAGGTAAAGGCGTTCTTTGAGTACCAGTCCCTGCTTATGAAGCCCTGGGACGGACCTGCGGCGATAGCCTTCGTCTATGGGGACAAGATAGGTGCGCACCTTGACAGGAACGGACTCAGACCCGCAAGGTACATACTCACAGAGGACGGGGTGCTTGTTCTGGGTTCAGAGGTTGGGATGATAGACCTCGGAGACAGGAAGATAAAGGAAAAGGGAAGGCTTGGTCCCGGAGACACCATAGTGGTTGACATGAAGAAGGCTGAGGTTAAGAAAACCTACGAGGTTCTTGAGGAGCTTGCCAGACAGAAGCCATACAGGGAGTGGATAGACAGCCACCTTCTCAGGCTCTCAGAGCTCACTAAGGATAAGTGTCTGTGTGAACCCCTTGAGGACCCTGAGAGGGTAAGGAAGCAGATCGCATTCGGGTGGACTGAGGAGGAGATAAAGAATGTCCTTCAGTACATGGCCCAGACGGGTAAGGAGCCCACATTCTCCATGGGAGACGACACACCCCTACCACCCCTATCGGAAAAGCCCAAGCTCCTCTTCAGATACTTCAAACAGAGGTTCGCTCAGGTCACCAATCCCCCGATAGACCCCATAAGGGAAAGGCTCGTTATGTCCCTTAAAATGAATCTCGGACACAAGAGGAACTTCCTTAAAGAGACCCCCGAACACGCAAAGAGGCTCCAGATAGAATCCCCGATACTCCTTGACTACCAGCTTAGGGAGATAGAGTGTCAGAAGGAGTTCAAGGTAGTCAGGATACCCATCTGCTATCCCAAGGAGAGGAGCTATAACGTTGTGGAACTCCAGGATATGGCAGGGGAAAGGAGGATATCCGAGCTCATAATGGACGCCCTCTATGAAGAGACACCGATAAACGACCTCCTGATGGGTATAGAGACCCTCCAGAGAAGGGTTGAGGAGGCCGTCCGTGAGGGAGCCCAGATAATAATCCTCTCAGACAGGTACATAAACAAGCACAGGGTAGCCATACCGAGTCTCCTTGCGGTATCCGCCTGTGTGAAGCATCTTGCAAGGCAGGGACTCTCCACAAGGGTCTCCTTTATAGTAGAGACGGGTGAAGCCCGTGATACACACCAGATAGCCTGTCTCATAGGATACGGAGCGAGCGCGGTCTATCCCTATCTCGCCTACGAGACCATAAAGGAGCTCTGCGACAAGGGTAAGCTGGATATACATTACGAGGAGGCGGTCTTCAACTACAAGAAGGCTCTGGAGGATGGACTTCTCAAGATCATGTCCAAGATGGGTATATCAACCCTGAACTCCTACCACGGAGCCCAGATATTTGATACGGTATGCCTCAACAGGGACGTGGTGGATAGGTTCTTCACCGGGACACCCGTTACCCTTGAGGCTGATGGGATAGAGGAGATAGAGGTAGCCACCCTCGCGAGGCACAACGCTGCCTACGAGACCGAAGAACCAAAGCTTGATTACGGCGGAGACATGAAGTTCAGGAAGGGTGGAGAGTTTCACGCCTGGTCTCCTCACGTTGTCAGGGCGCTTCACAAGTTTCTTGACACCAAGGACTACGAAGACTACAAGAAGTTCTCGGAACTCGCCAACTCCCAGCACCCCACCTTCATAAGACACCTCCTCTCCTACAGAAAGTCCGACAACCCCATACCTGTAGAGGAGGTGGAACCCGAGGAGGAGATCCTCAAGAGGTTCGTCACGGGCGGTATGTCCCTCGGAGCCCTCTCACCGGAAGCACACGAGGTAATAGCTGAGGCATGCAACAGGCTCGGTATGAAGTCCAACTCAGGTGAAGGTGGAGAAGACCCCAAGAGGTACTGGACGATAAAGAACTCAGCCATAAAACAGGTTGCCAGCGGAAGGTTCGGAGTCACACCCACCTACCTTGCGAGCGCCAAGGACATAGAGATAAAGATAGCCCAGGGCGCAAAGCCCGGTGAGGGAGGACAGCTACCAGGACACAAGGTGAACGAGTACATAGCCAGGCTCAGACACTCCCAGCCTGGGGTTACACTCATATCACCACCTCCCCACCACGACATATACTCCATAGAGGATCTCGCCCAGCTGATACACGACCTCAAGCAGGCAAACCCCGGGGCGAGGGTATGCGTCAAGCTCGTCTCCGAGCACGGAGTCGGAACGATAGCGGCTGGGGTCGCGAAAGCTTACGCAGACATAGTCCAGATAAGCGGTGCGGAAGGAGGAACGGGAGCATCCCCCTACTCCTCCATAAAGAACGCGGGCAACTACTGGGAGATAGGGCTCATGGAGACCCAGAGGGTTCTGATGGAGAACGACCTCAGAGACAAGATAAGGGTGAGGGTTGACGGAGGCATGAGGACGGGCAAGGATGTGATAATAGGCGCCCTCCTCGGTGCGGAGGAGTTCGGCTTTGGAACCGCGGCGATGATAGCGGAAGGTTGTGTTATGGCGAGGGCATGCCACCTGAACACATGTCCCACAGGAGTGGCAACCCAGGATCCCAAGTACAGGGCGAAGTTCAAGGGAAAGGTTGAGAACGTTATCGCCTACTTCAAGGCTGTCGCCCGTGAGGTGAGGGAGATACTCGCCCAGATGGGTGTGAGGAGCCTTGACGAGATCATCGGTAGAACAGACCTGATAGAGGTTGTCAGATACGACGAGTTTCCCGGGTCTAAAAGGATAAAGGTGGAGGCACTCCTTGAGGGATACCCGGAGGACAGACCGAGAAGGTGCCTCGTGGATAGAAACGATAACCCGGCGGAAAACTTCAACGACGAGATACTCAGGGAAGTCCTTCCATACATAGAGAAAGGTCAGCCCTTTGAGAAGGAGTACGAGATAAGGAACATCCACAGGACTATACCCACCAAACTCAACTACTACATAGCGGTCAAGTACAGGGATGAGGGACTGCCCGAGGACACCATAAGGCTCACCTTCAGGGGAACCGCAGGACAGAGCTTTGGAGCCTTCAACCACAGAGGGCTTACCCTGAAGCTCATAGGGGATGCGAATGACTATGTTGGCAAGGGTATGTGGGGAGGAAAGATAATCCTTATTCCCGAGGGCGTGGAGAACACCCACGAGAACGTGATAATGGGCAACACCTGCCTCTACGGTGCGATAGGAGGTGAACTCTACTCAGCCGGAAGGGCTGGAGAGAGGTTTGGAGTCAGGAACAGCGGAGCTACCGCTGTTGTGGAAGGGACTGGACACCATCTCTGCGAGTACATGACCGGAGGTATAATCGTCTCCCTCGGCGAGGTTGGCTACAACGTAGGTGGAGGTATGACGGGAGGGCATGCCTACATCCTTGACGAGGACGGAACCCTTGAACACAAGCTCAACTACTCCTACGTCTACGCCAGACGGCTTGTAGGTGAGGAAGAGATAGAAGAGCTAAGGAACCTGATAGAGAAGCATTACAAGTATACAAACAGCCCAAGGTCGAAGGACATACTCGCCAACTTTGAGGAGTATCTGGGCAAGTTCTGGAAGGTGATACCCCTTGAACAGTGCAAGAGGGACCCTTACGGCGAGTCCGATGCCTGCGAGGTAGAGATTCTGAGTAAGTGATAAAGAGGCTATCTTTTGGACTCTTTGACACCGGTGAGACAGTTCTCTCCGCCCTTGTTTTCTCCACCTTCTTTCCTCTCTACATAACTCAGCATGTGGACACCAAGCTCTACAGTTTCTTTTACGGTTCCTCCTTTCTGCTTTCCTTCCTGTTCGCTCTCTACATCGGGAAGTTTGCGGATACCCGCACCTTAAGGAAACCCCTCTTCGCCATCTTTGGGTTTCTCACCGGCGTGTTCTGTCTCCTGATAGGCTTCTCTTACGGGCTTCCATTCCTTGCACTCCTCGTGTTCCTGCTCATGGCTGTGTCCCACCAGCAGACGCTGGTCTTCTACAACTCAATGCTCCTCAGTTTTGAGGAGAGAGGCTTTACCTCCGGTCTGGGTGTGGCTCTTGGCTACGTGGGTTCAGCCTTCGCCCTCGTGTTCCTCGCGGAACACCTGAAGGAGCCGGATGTTTACTTCGTGGTCTCCCCGATCTTTCTCATATCCATGTTTCCCTCCCTCCTTGCTCTGGAGAATCCGCCCCAGAGGAGTCCTGTAAGGCTGAAGGAGATCTTCAAGGACAGAAGGTTCCTCCTCCTGATAGCTTCAATACTCACGAACACAGAGGTTGCCAACACGCTGGTCGCCATGATGGGTGTTTATCTCAGAGAGGTCTTCTCTATGGAGGACTTTCAGATATACAGGGTGATAGGAATCTCCGCTCTGGGTGGTGTCTTAGGAGGTCTTCTCTGGGGCAGGCTGAGTGATCTTCTGGGTGTTAAGAGGATCTTCCCCATAGGCTTCCTGCTCTGGGCGACCTTCCTTGCAACCTTACCCTTTGCACCCAAGGAGCTCATCCTCCTCTGGGGAGCTATTGCGGGACTCTCCCTGTCCCATGTATGGACTACTTCAAGGGTTCTGATCCTCAGTGAATTCCCCGAGGGAGAGGCGAGCGTAAGACTGTCCTTTCTATCTCTGACGGAGAGGGTTGCGTCAACAACTGGTCTATTGCTCTGGGGTCTCCTTCTCCTTATGACTGAAGACAACTTTCCCCTGTCCGCGGGCATTATGGCGGTCTTTCCCCTCCTGGGATTCCTCCTGTTCTGGTATATGCACAGGAGACGGCTGATATAATGAATTACCATGCTCATAGCTGTACCTCTTACCGAAAGGAACTTTTCTGAAAGGGTAAGGGAAGCTAAGGAGAAGGGTGCAGACCTCGTTGAGCTCAGGGTTGACCAGTTTGAGAGAAGAGATGCGGAGTACGTAGAGGAGCGTGTAAGGGAGGTTAAGGAGGTCGGGCTCGGTGTTATACTCACGGTAAGGAGTCCAGAGGAGGGGGGCAGGGATGTCCGGAACAGGAGGGAGATATTTGAGAGGGTCGCTCCCCTCTGTGATTATGCGGATATAGAGCTCTCCTCAAGGGACATGATAATTCCTGTCAGGAACGCGGTTGCCAGGGGCGGTGGAAAGCTCATCGTATCCTTTCACAACTTTGAGCTAACTCCGCCCAACTGGGTGCTGAGAGAGGTTTTGAGAGAGGGGCACAGGTACGGGGGGATACCCAAGGTTGCGGTCAGGGCTAACTCCTACGAGGACGTTGCGAGGCTACTCTGTGTGGGTAATCAGGAGAAGTACGAGAAGATACTCATAGCCATGGGAGATGTAGGCAGTATATCCCGCCTTGCAGGGTATATCTTTGGCTCTGTTATAACCTACTCCTCCCTTGGAGAGAGCTTAGCCCCAGGTCAACTGCCTCTGGAGGATATGGTAAAGTTGAGGGAACTCTTTTACAAGTGAGCTGTAGAATAAGTTTGCGGTGAAATGCAGCAGTATCGGGGCGAGGATTGAACCGCTCCTTACGTAAGCGTATCCGAATATCAGGGAGGGGAAGAAGACCAGCAGAGAGTTCACCGTGGGAAAGTGTATCAGGTGAGCCAGCGAGAAGAGCAGGGACACGGTGATATTGCCCATTGAACCCATGAGAAAGCCCCTGAAGAAGATCTCCTCCGCTGTCGCTATACCGAGCTGGTTCAATACCCATGCGGGGCAGGACAGGTCAGGGGGGAGAACGAGCAGAAGGGGTAAGAATGCCGACCCGTAAAGGAGTCCCCTACCGTAGTTTTTGAATCCGAGCGTCTCGTCTGATAAGAAGAGAAGCGGTGTGAGCATATACAAGAAGGGTAGAAAGTTAAGTTCGGGGAATAGCTTTGAGAGGAAGAGAAGAAAGAGAAGCCCCGAGTAGGCTAAGAGTCCTCTATGCATCTCTCTATGTTCCAGATGTGGTTGAGGGGTCCGTTCCCCTTGCCGAGATCAAGACTCTTCTCTATGGCACCCTGTATATAGTCCTTTGCCCTCTTTATAGCTTCATGAAACTCAAGTCCTTTGGCAAGGAATGCTGTTATGGCTGAGGAGAGGGTACAGCCCGTCCCGTGGGTGTTCTTGGTTTTTACCATGTCTCCAACGAAGTAGTGAAACTCATCCCCTCC
>WGFS01000153.1 GCA_015492115.1 Aquificaceae bacterium | reverse complement strand
TTTCTTCAGATCTTGTGATCCCCTTTGAGCTATTTTTACTCTTCTTCAGCTCTTCTCTTATAATGCTAAGCTCGTTCTTTATAGATATGAGAAGCTCTTTTATCTCTTTGTCGTCCTTGAGTTCAATATTTACAGGGGGCTTTTCCTCCTTCTTTGGTTTCTCTTTCTCTTGCGCTTCAATCTTTTGTTCTTTCTGTTCTTTGGGTGCGGGTTCTACTATTTGAATCTGACCGCTCTCTTTCCTGCTCTCAGGTTTTTCCGTTACAGGGGTGGCTATCGCTTCCTTTTTTGGATAGACTACGTAGTCCTCCCTTATCTCACACCTCTTTATAAAGGCGTCCGGGAAGTACCTCCTTATCTTCCTCAGCATAATGTAGAGGTTCTCTTTTCTGTCTTCCGCCCCGACCCTGAGGAGGTACAGGTTCTGTCTCTTCTCTATCCTCGCCTCTGGAAAGTCCTTTACCTTCTTGTAGGAATTCTTTATGAGCTCTAATCTCTTTTCCGTGGCTACCTGTATGCAGTACTTAAGTGGTGCAGATAAGGATACGCTTACGAGAACCAGCAGGGCTACCGCTAACCTTATCATTTTGAACTCTATTATAAGGCAATTAGGAGAAGCTCATTCCTGCATAGGATACCTTTGAGTCCGTAGGTTTCTCGTCGTATATTTGGTAATCAATTTCCTTCCCCTCTTTAGCTCCCAGGAGCTTCAGGAGTTCTGTGAATACGAAGTTTGTGAACTGACCGTCTATCCTCGTCCTGTTGTTGTCCGATTTGAGGAGTTTGAAGGCTGATAGACTGTCCAGTTCGGAGAGGTGCTTCATGTACTCCTTATCTCTATCAGAAGGGTCGTAGCTCGCCGGGTCTCCGAACTTCTTTCCCACGTGGCTCATGTCCACGCTGGAGATTATCAGGACTTCTCTGTTCCCGAGGGAGCCTGCGATCTTCTCTGCGGTTTCCTTCAGAGAGCCCTCGTCCCCGTAGGAGACGATAAGTGGAACGACCTTAGCGTTGGGGAAAAGATACTTTACAAAGACTGCCTGGAACTCTATGGAGTGCTCCTTCTTGTAGGAGAGTATGTCCTGAAAGATATCGTAGTTGAATTTGCTCCTTAAACGCTTCAGCACTTCCCTGTCAACCTGAAGCCTTCCTATCGGTGTATCAAGGTCAAGGGGACAGGCTGAGAAAGGGGTCTCGTGCATGTAGTGGGACACACCGAGGATAACCACCGTTTCAGGCTCAAGACTCAGTCTGCCGTAAACCTTACCGTAGGTGTCTATGGCGACCCTCATGTCCATGTGAGGGACGAGTATGCCCATCGGCGATTCACTCTCCTCCCTTCTGAGAGAACTTTCTATAAATTTTTTCAGTTCCTCGGGTTCCTTCGGATAGGCGTCCCCAGCATGGAAGGGCTCCCTCACCCCCTTTTTGAGCATGCCTTCTCTGAGGCTCCTCAGCTTTGCATGGAACCTTCTGTTCATGAGGAGGTAGTTTCTGTCAAGGTTCTCAATTATTTCCCTCAGGGTTTCCTCTGGAAGGAGCAGACCCGTTCTCTCGGTGAACTCTCTCCTTATATCCTCCTCACTCCTCGTTCCGTCCATGAGGGACATTATGAGGAGGAGTTCCGGGGTCACAACGACAGGTTCTGAAACCCCGAAGGGGTCTGTTATGAGGAACTTATCTCCATAAGGCTGGGCGTCCAGATACCTTACCCGTGGTCGCTCCATTTCAGACAGCTTTCTCGTATATGAGCTTGGGCTTCTGTTTGTTCAGAACCGTATCCCTGTCTATTATCACCTTCTTCACGTTTCCTGCGGAAGGTATCTCAAACATTATGTCCGTCATAACGTCTTCAAGTATAGCCCTAAGACCCCTTGCACCTGTCTTTCTCCTTATAGCCTCGTTGGCTATCTCCTTCAGGGCGGACTCGGTGAACTCAAGCTCAACCCCGTCAAGCTCAAAGAGCTTCTGGTACTGCTTTACGAGGGAGTTCCTGGGCTCAACGAGTATCCTAACTAGATCCTCCTGGGTGAGCTCGTCAAGGGTAGCTATAACCGGTAGCCTTCCTATGAACTCGGGTATGAGACCAAACTTTATCAGGTCGTCGGGCTCAACCAGAGCTATCACGTTGTCCTCGTTCTCCAGTCTCTTTATTGAGGACTCAAAGCCCATGGTGGACTTGCCTATCCTGTGTTTTATTATCTCCTCAAGCCCTACGAATGCCCCTCCGCATATGAAGAGGATGTCCGTTGTGTCTATCTGTATGAACTCCTGATGGGGGTGCTTCCTACCACCCTGGGGAGGGACGTTTGCAAGGGTTCCCTCAATTATCTTCAGGAGGGACTGCTGGACACCTTCACCGGAGACGTCCCTGGTGATGGACGGGTTTATTCCGGACTTCTTGGCTATCTTGTCTATCTCGTCTATGTAAACTATCCCCTTCTGTGCCGCGTCCACATCGTAACCGCAGTTCTGAAGAAGTCTCGTCAGAACGTTCTCAACGTCCTCTCCAACGTACCCAGCCTCCGTAAGTGAGGTCGCATCCGCTATGGCGAAGGGAACGTTCAGTATCTTTGCGAGGGTCTTTGCGAGGAGGGTCTTTCCAGAGCCGGTTGGACCTATCAGAAGTATGTTGCTCTTCTCAACCTCAACCCCCTGAAGGTCTATACCCGTTTCCTTTGCCCTTATCCTCTTGTAGTGGTTATAAACTGCTACGGACAGAACCTTCTTTGCCCTCTCCTGACCTATAACGTACTCGTCAAGAACCTTCTTTATCCTGTCCGGAGTTGGGAGGTCATCAAGGTTGAACTCGTAGTTCTCCGTTCTGTGTTCCCTTACTATGCTGTGGCACTTCTCAACACACTCATCGCATATAAAGGTGTTTGATGGACCGGCTATTAGAACTACCGCCTCCTCCTGAGGCTTCCCGCAAAAGGAACACTTCTGCCTGTTCTGCTTCATGCTTTTCATTCCTCAAAACTTAGGTTTTTATCCCCTCTTTTCAATGACCTTGTCTATAACCCCGTACTCCTTTGCCTCCTCGGAGGACATGAAGTAGTCCCTTTCCACATCCTTCTCTATCTTCTCTATGGGCTGCCCAGTGTGTTTGGAGAGTATCTCGTTAAGCATCCTCTTTATCCTCTTTATCTCCTCCGC
>WGFS01000152.1 GCA_015492115.1 Aquificaceae bacterium | reverse complement strand
CCGGACTGCTGGAAGTAGGTGAACTGGGTTATCTCCATGCCGTCCAGCCAAACCTCCCAGCCGAGTCCCCACGATCCGAGAGTGGGTGACTCCCAATCGTCCTCCACGAACCTTATGTCGTGGTCAGAAACGTTTATTCCCAGAGAGGAAAGGCTCTCAAGGTAGATCTCCTGAGGGTTTTCGGGTGCGGGTTTGAGTATCACCTGAAACTGGTAGTAGTGCTGGAGTCTGTTGGGGTTCTCTCCGTACCTCCCGTCCTGAGGTCTGCGTGAGGGTTCAACATAGGCTACGTTCCAGGGTTTGCCTCCCAGAACCTTCAGGAAGGTGGCGGGGTTCATGGTTCCAGCCCCCACCTCCACGTCGTAGGGTTGCCAGATCAGACACCCCCTCTCAGCCCAGAAGCGGTGGAGGTTCATTATTATCTCCTGGAAGTACATGCTTTACATTATAGACGGTCAGGTTTTGGGAGAGGGTTTGTGAGAAGCTTTCCATACAAAGAATAAACCAACTGCTGTAACTATAGCCCCTACAAACAACAAGTACAGCGTGTAACTATCCATACTTACCCCTCTCTAATAAGTATACGCCTATAAGAAGAAAGATAAGCCACAGGATGATACTCACAAGATTGTAGAGTCCCAGCCTATTCCGGAAAAGAGGTGTTATGAGGCCGACAGTCAGGAATACAAGACCTATTGCCATAAAGTGTTTCCCCAAACTCTTCGTAGGTTTTTTCTTTCACAACTTTTATTGTAGTAAACCACCCTAGGCACAGCAACCTTCGTATAAGTATAGACTCAAATTTTATGAGGCATAAATTGTAAAGTAATGAGGACGATAGCTAAGTTCTGGAGACCCATAAACGGGAAGGTTGAATGCTATCTCTGTCCCGTAAACTGTGAGCTAAAGGATGGGCAGGTGGGATCCTGTGGTGTGAGGGTCAACCACGGAGGTAAGCTCTACACATACACCTACGGCTCCCTTGTATCTGCGGCAATAGACCCCGTTGAGAAGAAGCCCCTCTTTCACTTCTATCCCGGTCACAGGACGCTCACCATAGCGACCCCCGGGTGTAACCTCCACTGTAAGGGGTGCCAGAACTGGGAAATTTCCCAGGTTCCCAAGGGTGAGGTCATGGAAAACAGCTTCTACGAGGAGACGAACGTTCCTCCGGAGCTTATAGTTGAGAAGACGATTGAGGAGGGATGCGAGAGCATATCTTACTCCTACTCAGACCCGACGATCTTTGCGGAGTACATGATAGATGTCGCAAAGCTTGCGAAAGAGAAAGGGTTAAAGAACATAATGGTTACCGCGGGCTACATAAACCCAGAACCCCTGGAGGAGATAGACAGGTACATGGACGCCTACAGCATAGACCTTAAATTCTTCTCCGACGAGTCCTACAGGAAGTACTCCAAGGGGAGGCTTCAGCCCGTCCTGGAAACCATAAAGTACGTCTTTGAAAGGGGAAAGTGGCTTGAGCTGACCACCCTCTTAGTTCCCAGGTACCTTGATGAGGAGCAGTTGAAGGGTATAGCTGAGTGGATAGCGAGTGAGCTCGCTCCATGGGTTCCCTGGCATATCTCAAGGTTCTTCCCCTACCACAGGGCTACGGATCTCCCACCCACACCCGTTGAGGAACTGGAGAAGGCTTACAGAATAGGCAGGTCAGCGGGGCTTGAGTACGTCTTCGTTGGAAACGTCTTCGGAAACGACCACGAGAGTACCTTCTGCCCGCAGTGTGGAAACACGGTGATAGGAAGGAAGGGCTACATGATCACGAGAGTGGATCTAAAGGATGGAAGGTGTGGAAACTGCGGGTACGAGATAAAGGGTAGATTCTAACTACTCCTCTATCTTTATCCTCTGGGCTTTCTTCTTCCCCTTTTTCTCAACCTTCTTCTCAAGGCTCTCAACCTGGTAGTCAAGGAGAGTTTTGAATATCTTCAGAAGGGAGAGCTCAATAGCATAGACGTTCCTTATCACCTCCTCCCTGACCTCCTTGGGAGGCAAGAGATTCTCAAAAATTCCCAGCAGATCTCTCTTGAGTTCCTGAACTTCCTCCTCCATACTCTCAACCTTAAGCTCTTCCTTCTTCTTCGCCATACTTATAAATATAATGTTTAAAACACTGTATAGATGGGGATAGAGGAAAGTTTCAAGCGCTTTGTAGCCGACATCGTACCACCCTCTGAGCACTCGTCCAACCCCATGGTCTATAAGACCGTGTTCCTGAAGATAACTCTCCTTATGGTTCTGTCCTTCATAGGCTCCTTCGCCTCCTTTCTCTATGCGGTTACGGATTTCATGGAAGAGGACACCGCTGTGGCGGTTGTTGAGTTCCTGGTCGGCGTCCTTCTGCTTTCCACTCCCTTCATCGCGAGGAGGTACAGAAACGTGGGGGCTCTCTCAACCCTCGCGATAATCCTCTTTGGAACTGTCTTCATAGTAGCAATATTTGACGAATTACCCGAGGACAAGTCAAGCCTCATATGGCTGAACGTTCTTCCAGCTCTCTCATTCATTCTGAAAGGGAGGAGGGGAATCTACTGGTCTGTAGGATACCTTGGAGTACACCTTATATTCACAGCTATCGGGGGCAAGCTTGGTGTTGAGTCCCTTTTTGACGCATACCTGAGCTACGGACTCATAACCGTGATACTTTACTTTTACGCCTGGATGTCTGAAAGGTACAGGGAGGTATGGGAGAGTATAGCCCGCACGGACAGCCTCACGGGGCTTCTCAACAGGATATCCTTTGAAGAACTTTTGAACAGGGAGGTAGAGAGGGCTAAGCGTTATGGAGAAGAGCTTTCTCTGGTCATATTTGACATAGACAACTTCAAGGATATAAACGACACTTACGGGCACCTCTTTGGGGATAAGGTGCTTAAGGAGATCGCACGTGTGGTTTCAAGGAATGTCAGAGAATCTGACATAATTGCCCGATGGGGAGGTGAGGAGTTCATAATCCTTCTACCCAACACGCCTCTGGATAGCGCTATCTCAGCGTCAGAGAAGCTGAGGAGAAAGATAGAGCTCTGTGGGTTTGAAGACGGAGTGTCGGTGACAGCGAGCTTTGGTGTAGCACAGCTGTATCCCGAGGATGATGCGATAAGGCTTGTCCTTAAGGCGGACAAAGCCCTCTACGAAGCAAAGAGGGGTGGGAAGAACAAAGTTGTGAACTTTTCCGGGCGTGTTAATTTAAAATAGTCCCTCATGCGTAAAGACGGCAGAAGAGAAGACGAACTTAGACCTGTGAGGATAATAAGGGATTTCCTGAGTCACCCTGAGGGTTCCTGCCTTATAGAGTTCGGGGATACGAGGGTGATATGTACAGCCTCAGTCACAGAGAGCGTTCCCCCTTTTCTCAAGGGAAGGGGACAGGGATGGATAACCGCCGAGTACTCCATGCTCCCGAGGGCGACCCACACGAGGAACATAAGGGAGTCCGTTCAGGGGAAGATAAGCGGAAGAACCCACGAGATACAGAGGATGATAGGGAGGGCTATGAGGACAGCGGTTGACTTAACCAAGCTCGGTGAGAGGACGATCTGGGTGGACTGCGATGTCATACAGGCTGATGGGGGAACGAGGACTGCTTCCATAACGGGTGCGTTCGTTGCGGTTACGGACGCCCTGATAAAGCTCTATGAGGATGGTGTGATAGGGAGTGTTCCCGTCAAGGACTTTGTCGCTGCGGTTAGCGTTGGTATCGTTGGGGGGAAGCCTCTCCTTGACCTCAACTTTGAGGAGGACTCCACAGCTCAGGTTGATATGAACGTTGTAGGGACTGGAGAGGGGAAGTTCTCGGAGATACAGGCGATGGGGGAGGAGTTCACCTTCTCAAGGGATGAGCTTGACAACCTACTTGACCTCGCACTGAAAGGGATATCCGAGCTCATAGAGCTCCAGAGAGCCCTCTACGAGGTTAACAGGTCAATAGGCTACTGGAAGAGAAAGGATGTTAAGGAGGCGAGGTTCTGATGAGGATCTTCGCAACTCTCCTGACACTTTTGGCGCTTCTGTTTTCAGCCTGTCAGGAACTGCCGAAGGAGTACAGGGGAGAGGAGGGAAAGAAGAAGTTAGAGAGGTACAGAAACCAGTTCGTTAAGGGTGTTGTGGTCATAGATGAGAAGCTCAGGGACAAGCTCCCCAAGGGACAGTACTTCCTGATAATCTCAGTGAAGAACCTTAAAGAACCCCAGCCCATAGCTGTCCTCAGAGTGAAGAACCCCGAATTCCCTTACAGGTTCAAGGTAACTGGAAAGAACAAGATTAGAACCGACAGGTTCATTGAGGGGGAGCTGATAGTGAACGCGAGGGTGAGTAGTTCACCCATGGCTGAGGCTCGGAAGGGAGATCTCGTGGGGAGTGCGAGTGCGAAGGCTGGAGATAGGGATGTGAGGATAGTTATTGATACGGAGGTTCCCTGATGGAGTGTGAGGAGAAGGTAGAGAAGCTCCTTAACATAATAGAGAGGGTGGCCAACGCCGAGTACGAGAGGGATAACTGGAGAGGAATACTTGACAGCGTGGCTGAGCTATTTGAAGCTGACGGAGCTGCGATAGGTGAGATAAAGGATGGGTACGTTTACTACACGAAAGTTTCAAGCTCCATAGCTGGAAATGAGGAGTACGACCCTGAAAAGTTCAGAGTCCCTGTGTGGAGAAGTGCCTTCGGAGAAGCGATTAAGAAAGGTTACATCATAGTGAACAACTACCAGAGCTACGAGAGGGCTGTGGAAGAGTGGAAGAGGATAGGTCTGAGGGCAAAGCTCGTGGCAATACTCGGTGACAGGGAACCCTTTGGAAGCCTCTCTGTGGGAAGGCTGAGGAGCGGTAAACCCTTCACGGAGGAGGACGGGAAGATACTCAGGAGCCTCGCCTTCATCTTCTCATTCATAGTCAGAGAAGAGATAGAGAAGAAGAAGCTCATGGAGAGGGCTATAAAGGACCATCTCACGGGTCTGTACAACAGGTTTTACTTTGAGGAGGAGGGAAAGAGAGAGCTTGAAAGGGCGAGAAGGTACGGCTATCCCCTATCACTCATAATGCTTGACCTTGATGACTTCAAGCACGTTAACGACAGATTCGGACACCAGAAGGGGGATGAAGTCCTGGTGAAGTTTGCAGGGATCGTAAAGAGGAGCATAAGGAAGACGGACATGCCGGTCAGGTACGGAGGGGAGGAGTTTATAGTTCTGCTACCCCACACGAGCCTTGAAGAGGCGGTAAAGGTCGCAGAGAGGATAAGGGAGGGTTTCTCTAAGGTCGTGTTCAGGGAAGGGGATGAGGTCTTCAAGCTCACCGTGAGCGCGGGTGTGGCTTCCTGTGAGCCGGAGGACTGTGACCTTGACAACCTCCTCTACAAAGCTGACAAGGCGCTGTACACAGCAAAGAGGGAGGGTAAGAACAGGACTGTCGTATTCTCTCATCAGGGAATAAATTGAAAAAATTATGGACAGGATAGTCATCAAGGGGGCGCGTCAGCACAACCTCAAGAACATAGACCTTGAGATACCAAAGAACAGGTTCGTGGTTATAACCGGACCCTCCGGATCCGGCAAGTCCTCCCTCGCCTTTGACACGATCTATGCGGAAGGACAGAGGAGATATGTTGAGTCCCTGTCCTCCTACGCACGCCAGTTCCTCGGTGTCATGGAAAAGCCAGAGGTTGACCTCATAGAAGGACTTTCACCTGCCATAGCCATAGACCAGAAGACCACATCAAAGAACCCACGCTCAACGGTGGGAACGGTAACGGAGATATACGACTACATGAGAGTCCTGTGGGCTAACATAGGGAAGCCCCACTGCCCGATGTGTGGACGTCTGCTTGAGGGTCTATCAGCCCACGAGATACTTGACAAGGTCTTTGAGAAGTACCAGGGAAAGAGGGTGATGGTTCTCGCCCCCGTGGTGAGGGGTAGGAAGGGTGAGTTCAGGGATCTCATGAGGGACATTGACAGGATGGGCTACTCCCGGATAAAGGTTGACGGGGAGCTGAGGAGGGTGATAGAGGTTCCGCCCTTAGAGAAGAACAAGAAGCACGACATAGACATAGTCATAGACAGGCTCACCCTTGACGAGGAGGAACGCTCTCGCCTCCTGACAGACCTTGAGAAGGCTCTTGAGCTCGCGACGGGTCTTGTGAAGATAGAGGATGTGGAGAGCGGAAGGGAGGAGCTTTTCAGCGAGAAGCTTGTCTGCCCGGACCACGGTTTCACCATACCGGAGCTCTCTCCGAGGCTCTTCTCCTTCAACTCACCCTACGGGGCATGTCCCAGCTGTAAGGGGCTCGGTGTCAAGTGGGAGAT
>WGFS01000151.1 GCA_015492115.1 Aquificaceae bacterium | reverse complement strand
TCAATATGCTGATCCTCAGCAGATCTAAGTTCTTTGCGGAAGCTCTGAGATTTATTTTGCATGACTTAGTTGGGGAGGTGAGGGTTATTGACTCCTGGGATGACCTTGAACACCTGCTGAGCAGGGGGAAATACAACGTAGTTGTCTGTGATATAAGCTGTGTGGAAAATAGTGGAGAACAGAACTTTAGAAATATAAAATCTATTTCGCCTGATTCAAAGGTTGTTGTATTCTCCTTTGACCCACCGGGGAAACACAGGGACTTTGTCGCAAAGATCGGCGCCGATGGATACATAAACAGACCACTGAACCCGTCTGCCGTTCTGGACTCCTTTAAAGACCTTGATTAAAATGAGTTCTAAAAATAAGCTGTAACATTGCCGAAATGTTAAGGTATATAGAACGAGGAGGTCAAGAGATGAAAGATATACTTCCTCCGGAGGAAGGTGGAAAGGCAAGACAGTTGAGGAAAAAGCTCTCCGAGCAGAAACAGCAGAGAACCTCCGCAAGGAAGCAGGCTCTGGTTGAGAGGTTAGCTTCCGCCTCTGAAGAGGTCGCAGCGTCCGTATCAGAGATAGCGTCTGCCACGGAGGAGGCTCGGCGTTCCGCGGAGACCGTGGCTTCCGCTGCAGAGGAGTCTGCACGTTCCACGGAGGAAAACAGAAGAACTGTTGAGCAGATAGCTGTACGCGTGCAGAAGGGCATGGAGGAGGCAAACACGCTCCACTCCATGGTGGGCGAACTGTCCGAGAGAACCCAGAGTCTGTCTCAGGAGATATCAAAGCTCGCCCAGAGCATACTGGATACCGCGGGCAAGGTGGAAAGTACCGTTGACACCGTAAAGGTTATAGAAGAGATTTCCCAGGATATAGAGAAGGTTACAGGCACGATACTGCGTATAGCGGACAGGATAAACCTCCTCGCTCTCAATGCCGCGATAGAGGCTGCGAAGGCAGGCGAACACGGAAAGGGCTTCTCGGTCGTCGCTGAGGAAGTGAGGATAATGACAGAGATGTCCGAAAAGAACGCGAACCAGATACAGGACTTGCTCTCCGCCATAGTTGAGAGTATAAAGAGCGTTGTGGGACAGATAAACTCCCTCGTTCAGGAGGGCAAAAAGCAGGTTGAGGTCATGCAGGAGGTGGTTGGCGAGTTTGAGAACATATCCAGTATGATCTCTGACCTGAGCCTCGCGGTTGAGGACTTTATAAACCTGTTCAAGGAGCAGTTGAGAGCCCTTGAGGAGCTGAAGGCGAGCTCTGAACAGGTTGCCTCTGCTGCCGCTGAACAGTCCTCCGCAGCGGAGGAAATATCACGTTCCGTTGGTGAGCTTGCAAGTGCCATGGATGAGATAAATTCTGCTGCGGAAGAACTTCGCAGGATGGCTGTAGAGCTCAAGGATGCTCCCTCTATAGAGGCAAAGGCTGCGGAGCAGGTAGCCGCGGCAGCGGAACAGCTATCCGCTTCAATAGAGCAGTTCTCGGGAAGTATAGAACAGGTGAAGCAGGCTGTGGATCAGCTCTCAGCTGCTGCGGAGGAGCAGGCTCGTGCTGTGGACGGGATGTTTAATCTCGCAAAGGGGCTGAAGGAGGCCTCCCACAACGTGTCCAACAGCGCAAAGAAGAGCCTTGAAGTTCTCAATAACGCTCTCTCCGCTTACAACAGGGGTAAGGACTCCCTTCTCAATGCACGTGACAACCTGGAGGAGCTAAGGAAAGGTATAGAGGTGAACATGGAGACCCTTCGTGAGCTCAGGAAGAAAACAACCCACATGAACAGGATAATAGGCAAGCTTGAACTTATAATGGTGCAGACCAACATGCTTTCCGTGAACGGTTTTATAGAGGCTGCAAGGTCTGGAGAGTTCGGAAAAGGCTTTGAGGTGGTTTCCTCGGACATAAAGAACCTCTCCACCGAGGGTACTGAGAACATAGACTCCCTCCAGAACAGCCTTGCAAATATAGAGGAGCAGTTTGACACCTTTGTCAGGTTGCTTACGATCGCCGAAACAGAGGCTCTCAATGATATGAGGACAGCCCAGGAGGATGCGACCACAACAGAATACAGTGTTCAGCTTACAGAGAAGGCACATGATCTCTTGGATGGAACGTCCCGTGGAGCGGAAGATACGCTCGCACAGGTTGAGAGCATAGAGCAGTCTTCCGAGCAGATAGCCTCCGCGGCGGAGGAGACATCAAGAACCACCAACGAGCTCGCACAGGCTATAGGTCAGATAGAGCAGGCGGTAAGGCAGATAGCTCAGGCTATAGATGAGCTTGCCGCGGTTGCAGACGAACTTCAGGCTTACTGAGGGGTCCCCGGATGATCAGCTTTACGCTTTTTAAGGTAAGAGAGCAGGTCTTTGCCTATGAAACCGGGAACGTCTCCGAGACGATAAAGGTGGAGAGGATATTTCCCGTTCCCCAAGCGCCACCTTACATAAAGGGAGTTATAAATCTCAGGAACAGGGTGATGCCTCTGATAGACATGGGTGAACTGCTCTGGGGTAATAGCATAGAGAGCGATACCGCTGTGGTTCTTGATGTGGGGGGAGAAACAGTAGGTGTCCTCGTTGACAGGGTGGTCGGCATAACGGAGGTAGAGGAGGGAGAGATAAAGGGTAAGGAGGAGGTGGAGATAGCGGATATGAGGGAAGACCTCCTGAAGGGTATCTTTGAGAGGGAGAACAGCGTGATCTTTATCCTTGACCTATCTCCCGTTGTTGGGAAGAAGAGAAGAAAAGGTAGTAAATCCCGGAGGAAGGGAAAGTCCTCGGAGGTTAGGGAGGTTGTGCAGGAGAGGGAAGACCAGGAAGGTTACGTTATATTTCCGCTCGGGGAGGAATGGTACGCTGTGCCCGTTGAGGTGGTCAGAGAGATAGTTGACTACCCTGAGCAGGTGTCTCCGATCCCCAAGAGCCCCGACTACATAGAGGGTGTGTTTCTGCTGAGAGGGGAGAAGCTCGTCCTTGTATCTTTAAAGAAACTCCTCGGGATACCCTCCGACGCTGAGGAACAGAGGGTGCTGGTGCTGAAGTTCGGAGGTGTTACGGTTGGAACAGCTGTGGACGACGTTAAGGAGATAAGGTGGGTGTCCAGGAGCTCCATAATGAAGCTGGAAGGAGGGGTCTCTGAGGGTGTGATAGTGCTTGACAGCGGTTCAAGGCTCGCGTCCATACTCAATCCGCAGGAGATATTTGACTCGGGGGACATTGAGGGTGTGGTGGAAGCCGAGGAAGAAGAGGAGGTTCAGCGGGAGGTCAGGAATATGAAGAGCTTTGTCAGGTTCAACCTCGGTGATGTGGATATGGCTGTGCCCATAGAGAAGGTCAAGGAGGTGATAGAGGTGGATGAGGTCTCACCTCTCCCCGGTGCACCCGACTACGTGAGGGGTATGTTCAACCTCAGAAACTCTGTAATAGCTGTGATAGACCTTCCCAGAAAGCTGGGCGTGAAGACCGATGAGGACTCCAACAAGGTTATAGTTCTGGAGGACATACCCGCAGGCCTCGTGGTCACAAGGCTGAGGGGAATATTCAGGACGGAGGAGGAGAACATACAGCCTGCGGAAGACCTTGCGGGCGTTGAGGAGAGCCTGCTTGAGGGCATAATAAAAACTGAGGACGGAGGAGTCATATTCCTCCTTGATGTGGATAAGGTGGTTAAGGAGGAGGACATAAAGCTCATAAGGGAGGAAGTTGTAGAAGATGGGAGAGAGTGATAAGGAAACCATCACGAGACTTATGGAGACCATACTGGGCACAGCTAAAGCTGTGGAGGAGATGATAGATGCCTCTTCACTGTCAGAGTGTGATACTGTGTTTGGGCGGGTTCTTGAGAAGCTCAACGAGTTCTTTAAGAAGATTGAGGACAGTTTCAAGGATTTTGCGATATTTGAGAGGTACGTAACCTGTGCCTACACGAGCGAACTTGGTTTTGGGCTGAGGGACATACCGGAAGACATAAGGGAAAGGGTGTGGGAACTCAGGGAAAATACGGAGGTGTGCGGGTTTACCGGTGAGGAGTGCAAGTGTAAGAAGTCCATAGACTACCTTAAAGAACGCTTCTCAGAGGCAATAGAGAAGCTCAGCTCCTTTGGAACGTCTATAAAGGAGGGTTCTGGAGAGCTGAAGAAGGGCATTGAGGAGCTGGGTGGTGAGGTTGAGAGGCTCACCCTGAGTGCTCAGAAGATAATGAGCATAGCGGAAGTTATAGAGATAATAGCTCTCAATGCCTACATAGAGGCTGCGCGCCTCGGGGAACACGGCAGGGGCTTCAAGGTCATAGCGGACGAGGTGAGAAGGGCGTCCGTGAGAACCAACGAACTCGCCTCGGAGATCATAGGGGCTATAAGGGAGCTTCACAGCAGGTTTGCCAGACAGTTACAGGCTCAGGACAGCTTTGAGAGCAGTATGGTGGACATGGAGAGGGAGCAGAAGGAGTTTTCTGACAAGCTTAACAGAGACCTGCTCTGGATGGCTCAGAACTTTATGGACTTCCTTGAGTACATGAGGGAGTATGTAAAGGAGGATATGAACCTGTTGCAAGATGTTCGTGAAACCATACTCTCCGCACTTCAGACGATAGATCTCTCCAGCCAAAGGATGCACAATACCCGAAAAGCCCTGGCTCTGCTCTCATACATGATAGAGGACTTTGAGAAGGTGCTCAAAGGTGAAAAGGATCCCGAATCCGCATGGAACCGCGTGCAGTCTCTCTACGAAGAGTTCAGGCAGATACCCAAGCTAAGGGAAGAGAGGGAGATCATAGCGAGGGCTGAGGGCGGAACCATAGACCATGCTGAAGAAGTGGTGGGCGAGAAGCTTGAAGATGCTGAGACTGACATAGAGCTGTTTTAGGAGGTGGGAAGATGAAGAGGGCTCTCGCTGTAGATGACTCAGCTACGATGAGGAACCTGGTGAAGATAGCTCTTGAAGCTGAAGGCTTTACGGTTGACACCGCCGAGAACGGACAGTCAGCTCTTGAGCTCGCAAAGAAGAACACCTACGACATCGTGATAAGCGATATAAACATGCCCGTTATGGACGGGCTACAGTTTCTCAAGGAATTCAGGGAGATAAACAAGAGAACCCCTGTCCTGATGCTGACCACGGAGACGGAGGCGCGTAAGAAAGAGGAAGCAAAGAGGCTTGGGGCTACAGGCTGGATAGTGAAGCCCTTCAAACCCGAAGACCTCGTCAAGGTGGTCAAGAGGGTTGTGAGATGAAGTACCTGATAAAGTTCAGGCTTGGTAAGAGCGTCTTTGAGAGGGCAATAGACCCGAGGTTCTACATAGAGGACTTACAGGAGCTCGGAAAGGCGGACGTGAAGATAATAAAGGAGAACGTGCCAGCCCCCGACGAGGAACCTACCGATGAGCACCGTTTTGAAGCGGACGTCGTTCTTGAAACGGACAGACCTCTGGAAGAGATAAGGGAGCTTCTGGAATTCATCTTAGAGGACGGTGTTGAGATAGAAGTTCTTGAGGGTGAACCCCAGCAGAAAGAGGAGGAGAAAGCCGAGAAGAGCGCTGAGGTTCCCCAGGCACTGCTTGATAACTACAAGCTTGAAACGGAGGAGATACTCTCAAGGCTCAGGGAGACCTTGGAGGAGCTTTACAACAGCCCCGGGAGCCTGGAGCTGATAAACGACGTCTTCAGGAGCTTTCACACGCTCAAGGGTAACACTGGTCTCATACTGTCCTACGGTGAGGAGCCAAACCTGAAGCATATACATGAGATAACACATAAGGCTGAGACCGTCCTGCAGAAGGCGAGGGACACCGGTATCGGACTGACCCAGAGGCAGGTTGAGATACTTCAAGAGCTTGCGGACAGGCTGGACGACCTCTTCTTAGCCTTCTCGGAAGGTAAGGAGGAGGACGCGGAGGACGTCTTCCAACTCCTTGAGGAGCTGGGAACGAGTGCGGAGAAGAAGGAAGAACTCAAGCAGGGTGAGGGGCTCCCCTCGGACGTATCTGCGCTGTTGAACGTTGCGTACCAGTACGTTCCAGTTTACAGGGAGCTGTGCACCAAAGAGGAGCTTACGGAGGAGGAGGAAGACTTCTTCAGGCGCTCCCTGATAACGCTTCACAGGATCACCAAGGAGCTCGGTTTCAAAGACCTGAACAGGAAGGTAAAGGATCTTCAGAACTCTTTCGGCAACATAGACTTCAAAGAGTTCTGTGAGAACCTTGAGGAGCTCGCTGAAGACCTGCAAAAGCTTGTGGAGAGCAGGAGCAAGGAGCCCAAAAGAGAGGAGGGCAAGGAGGAGAAGAAGTCCTTTGACACTTCCAAGTATGTCAGCAGGAGCAACTACCTGAAGATAGAGGAGGGTATAGTCAAAGACCTGATGGACATAGTGGGTGAACTCTCCGTTTTCAAGGAGTGGATATACCTGTTCGCAAACAAGCTCCAGAAGGTGTACAACGTTCCCGATGCTTCCAAAGAGCTTAAAGACAATATGCACAGGTTCAGGAGCTTGATGGACAGTCTTCAGAGGACAGTCCTTGAGATGAGAATGATCCCTGTCTCCGTCCTCTTTGAACGTTTTCCCAAGCTCGTAAGAGACCTATCAAGGACTCTTGGCAAGAAGGTAAAGCTTGAAATAGAAGGAGGAGATACCAAGCTGGACAAGGTGATAATAGAGAGGATAGCGGAACCGATGATCCACCTTGTAAGAAACGCTATAGATCACGGCATAGAAGCTCCGGAGGAGAGGGAGGACCTCGGCAAGTCCGAGGAGGGACATATAAGGATAAAAGCCTTTCAGGAAGGGGGAAGCGTTGTCATAGAGGTGTCCGATGATGGCAGAGGGATAGACGTTGAGAGGATCCGCCAGAAGGCGATAGAGAGGGGTCTGTACACCGAGGAGGAGCTTGCCCAGATGAGCGAGGAGGAGATACTCCAGATAATCTTTCAGGCTGGGTTCTCAACCAAGGATCAG